>JAQUNG010000052.1 GCA_028717725.1 bacterium
ATTGAATTTTTTATTATGAAAGCTGTCATTCAGAGAGTCCACAAGGCTTCGGTCGAAGTAAAAGGAAAAATTACAGCGGCTATTTCTGAGGGGATGCTTGTTTTTGCGGGTATTGAAAAAAACGATGCAGAGGCAGATATATCCTATATATCCGATAAACTTGCCGGTTTTAGGATTTTTAACGACAAATTCGGCAAAATGAATCTATCCGTTGCTGATATAGGGGGAAGTGTCCTTGTTGTATCCCAGTTCACCCTATGCTCGGATTGCAGAAGGGGCAGGCGTCCGGGTTTTGACAATGCCATGGAAGACGCGAAAGCGGCAGAATTGTTTGAGGTTTTTGTCAATAAGATAAAAGCTAAGGGAATAAATACCGAAAAAGGGGTATTCGGCGCTGAAATGGATATCAATATATCCAATGCCGGGCCCGTAACTTTTATTCTGGAGTCAAAAAAATGAGAAAACGCGTATTATCATTGTTGTTCTCGGTTTGTTCAGCTGTTTTTCTTTGCGTTTCTTCCTCACAGGCGGTTTATATTCTGAGTTCTTCAAAATATTTCGGAGTTTTTGCCGAAGATACCGCTCTCGGCAATGAACTGGCTTTTCAGGCGGAAAAGATGTTTATGGAGATGGATAAGTTATTCAGAAAAAATCCCGAAATAAACAGTCCGATACTGATAAAATACTCGGAGCTTGAAAAAAACTCCGAATTTGAAATGGTTTTCAAAGGATACAGAATAACTTTTTTTTCCGATGGCAATTCCGAAAATAATTACAAAGCTCTGGCTGAGCTCTGCTCCACGGCTTATTTTATGATACAATCCGGGCTTGAAGACGCAGAGATCAGAATCGGTTCCAATCCTGTCCCGTACTGGGTTTACGCGGGCGCGGCCGGTAATATGATGTATAAACAGAGATACGGGGTGTGGAAATTCGTCATGGAAGAGTATGCCGAGGGTAAGATTGATTTCGGGGTTTTATTTGCCGATGCCGGTAAAGACGCTAAAATAGACCCTGCGGCTGCGGGGTTGTTATTCAGCTATATAAACTCAAATAAAAAAAAGCGGGATTTGTTCTTGGAATTTGTATCATCTGTAGTTGGCGGAACAGGAGTTGAGGCGTCTTATAAAAATACTCTCTTCAGAATGTTCGGTTCTTCCGACAGCCTTATTGCGGATTTTCTTCTTGTAGCGGACGACAAAGTCAAAAGTTCTCTTTTTGAGCTTATGTATGACGAGGATGAAACACGCGAGAAACTCGTCTGCATAGTATATACGGATCCGGGGGTTCTCGGATTCGAATCGGACGGAAAGCTGACGCTTAAACAGCTTTATCCTTTTATGGAACATAATGAAATCAGAAAGCTAATTATGAATAAGTCAGTTGAAATAAAAGATCTGGCTGTAAAAAGCCATCTTGGGTATAAGGATCTGATTGTAACGTTTGATTGCGCGATCGAAGCGATGATGAAAGGGGATAAAGAAAATTTTAACCGTTATTTCCATTCCGCCGATAAAAAGGCCAGGAAGCTTATGGGATCCGATTATAAAGCTAAAAAGGCGAAAATAAAATTTTCCGATGCCAGAGCCGCGATGCAGACCGGAGATTGAACATGTATTTAGCCATTCTACTACTTGCCTGTCTTTTTTTTATTGGTTTTTCCCTGAGGTTTAATTGGTGGAGAATGCCTCGCAGAGGAGTCAGAGTCCTGATGTACCATAAGATAAGCCGTTGCGGCGCAAAGAAAGAAAAACTGCGTGTTTCGCCGGAGGATTTCAGGTGTCAGATACAATACCTGAAGGAAAAAGGCTACAAAAGCATATCTATAAGAGAATTCAAGGAATATTTTGAGGGAAAAAGACGGTTTGATTTTAAACCCGTTGTCTTGTCTTTTGATGATGGGTATAATGACAACTATTTGAATGCCGTTCCCGTTCTTCGGGAATACGGTTTTTCGGCGATTTTTTTTATTGCGACTGCTTATGTGGGAAAAAGTAATTTGTGGGATGTCAGGCATAAGTCGGAAGAAGAATCTATGATGGGTTGGGACGAGATAAAAAGACTCTGTGAACAGGGTTTTGAAATAGGGTCTCATACAGTTACACACGCCGACTTGACGAAGCTTTCCCGCGAAGAACTTATTAAAGAATTGAAAGTTTCAAAAAGCGTCCTTGAGGAGAAACTTAATGTTGAAATCATGGCCGTTTCATATCCTTTCGGGCATTATAACGGAGAAGTGATGAGTATCGCTTCAGAAGCCGGATATTCTTTGGGAATAGCTACCCGCCACGGTATTAATGCCCTGTCGGATGATCCGTTTGAAGTCAAACGCATACTGATAAGGGGTTACGACACCAAGCTTGATTTTATCCTGAATGTGACAAGAGGCAAAAGCCATGTTTGAGAAGAATAATATCGAAAAACGGGGCGCAGACAAAGATTAAACACAGAGGATTAGAATGAATAAAATCCGAAATTGCCGTACCGAAAACGAAAAATTGCCTGTATCCGTCACCGTATTGACTTTTAACGAAGAAGAAAACATTGAGGGATGTTTGGATTCTGTCTCATGGGCTTCGGAAATAATCATTGTGGATTCCGGAAGCAAAGACAGCACGGTTGAAATATGCAGACGATATACGGATAAAATATTCCATAAGGACTGGTCCGGTTTTGTGGAACAGAAAAATTTTGCCACGGGAAAATGTTCTTACACCTGGATTTTTAACATAGATGCCGATGAAAGGGTAAGCCCTGAGCTTAAAAAAAGCATTTTAAATATTTTTACTTCCGATGACAAAGATGTTTTTTCGGCTTTTATGATTAATTTCAGATGCAAATATCTCGGCAGATGGATATATCATTGCGGGTGGTATCCTGATTACAAGCCGAGATTATTCAATAAGACCCGCGCGCGGTGGGAAGGAGAAGATCCCCATGCTATGGTTGTTCCGAAAGGCAGAACAAAAAAAATAAAAGGCGATATACTTCATTACGTTTATAAAGATATTTCGGCGCAGATAAATACCATCCAGAGATATTCGGATACATCTCTTCATTTATCGCTGAAAAAGGGGAGAAAACCCAGGCTCATTACAATGGTATTGCATCCCGTTGTGAAGTTTATTGAAACCTATATCATCAAAAGAGGTTTTCTTGACGGTTTTGCCGGTTTTGTGATTTCCGTGAACAGTTCTTTTTATGTTTTCTGTAAACATGTGAAGCTTTGGGAATATTACGGAAAGCGTCCGCAAAAGCCATGATTTGTTCCGATGATCAATAACATTGAAAAATCCGAGTTGGCTGAAAAAGCGTCTGATACCCTCTATCCCAGACTCCGCAAATGCGATTTGTGCCCGAGAAAATGCGGTGTAGACAGGCTGAAGGGTCAGAAAGGTTTTTGTCGTCTGGATTCCAGTATAAAAGTGTCTTCGGCATCAATCCATTATGGAGAGGAACCCCCCATTTCAGGAAGCAGGGGTTCAGGAACAATCTTTTTTTCCTCATGCAATATGCGATGTGTTTTTTGCCAGAATTATATGATAAGCCAGTCTGATTCCGGAATGGCTATGACAGCGGAGGAATTGGCGGATGTCATGTTGGGACTTCAACAGAAGAGCGTTCACAACATTAATCTTGTAACACCCACCCATCTGACGGCGCAAATAGCAAAATCATTGGCAATCGCATATAAAAAAGGATTGAAATTACCCGTGTTATACAATTCGGGCGGATATGATTCGGCTGATGTTTTGAAACAACTCGAAGGAATAATCGATATATATATGCCGGATATGAAATACGCTTCTTCTGATGATTCTCTTATATATTCCGGCGCTTCAGATTACCCGGTTATCAATAAAACGGCGGTTGTCGAAATGCACAGGCAAGTGGGAGAACTTGTCATTGATGAAAAAGGAGTTGCGGAAAGAGGTGTTTTAATCAGGCATCTTGTGCTGCCGGGCGGTATATCTGCTACCGGAAAGATACTTGATCTTATTGCCGGCAATGTTTCAAAAGATACATATGTAAGTCTTATGGGCCAATATTTTCCTGAATATAAAGCGGATAGGTTTGAATACATAAAAAGAAAATTGTCCGCAGAAGAGTATCAAAGCGCAATCCGGTGTTTTTACCGTTCCGGACTCCATAACGGATGGATACAGGGTCTGGACATTAACCCGGCAGAATTTTCTATAAAAAATTATTTAGGCTCGGATAATTGCTTGTAATAAGGAAGCAATAATTGTAAAATTAAGCGCGTAAACAATAAGGATTGAGAGAAAAATGAAAACGCTGATATTTTTGGCGGCCTTTTTTATTATCCCGTCGGCGTTTTGTCAGCCGGCAGATTATTCCACCCCGGAAAAAACGTTTGAAACATATAAAAAAGCGGCCCAGGAAGGAAATGTAGGGCAGTATCTGGAGTGTCTCGACAATAATACGGCAAGGATTTGGAGTGATATCCCCCCTACACCAGAACTTATGAAAAGGGAAGTCAATCCTGTTATCGGAAAAGTTTATAAAATAACTTATTTTAACAGTTATTCCCGAAGATACGCTGTCATTAATTTCAATGATAAGACAGTTGAAGCCCCTCCTTACATATTATGTCAGTCTTCCGGTGAATGGAGAATCGATTTTAAGTCTATGACATGGAGGATAATGTGGAATGGGCGTGAATATAAATTTATCAGGCCTTTCAACGAAGACGGCGAAAAAGAAGATGCATTAACAAGCCAAGAAAGTTTCAAAGAAAGAAAAAGTTTCAGAGAAAGAAGAGCAGAAAAGTAACTGTTACAGCCCGGCAAGTTTCACAAAAACCGATTTCTTTTAACCTCCCGAATATTATGAAACAAATGAGACAAAAGATAAAATTGTGCTTTTGCCATATAATTGCCTGATTATGTTGAAAAAGGTTAATTGGGTGAGCGGGTTATTGTGCCGGCGGCGCTTTGGCGTTTGCTATGGTGCGAGAGGGGGGATTTGAACCCCCACAGGATTTCTCCCGCTAGCCCCTCAAGCTAGTGTGTCTGCCGTTCCACCACTCTCGCAATAAGTAATTACCAAAGCGAAAGTGGATTTTAACAGATAGAATCTGATTTGCAAATAAAAAATAAAACTATAAAACGGTTATTTGTCAGAAATTTGTAGATAAAATTCGGCCTCTCTGATAATATCCCTCACATTGGAGGACAACTATGAAATCGATACCCATAAAGAAGAATAACAGACTGGTTGCTTATTTGTGTATGGAAATGGGTTTTATAAACGAGATTCCGACCTATAGCGGAGGCCTGGGTATACTTGCGGGGGATACTATCAAAGCCGCCGCTGATTTGGCAGTGCCCATGGTTGGTGTAACCATGTTGAATTTAAAAGGGTATTTCAAACAGAAGCTTGATGAATGGGGAAATCAGACCGAAGAAGACCTATTTTGGCATCCTGAAGATTTTATGAAACTTCAGAAACCTGTAGTTTCCGTGAAACTTGAGGGAAAAGACATATTTGTAAGGGCATGGGAATATATAGTAAAAGGCATAAGAGGATATCAGATTCCTGTGTATTTTCTGGATACAGACTTCGATAAAAACGACGAATATTACAGAACGTTAACCCATCATCTTTATGGGGGCGATGACAGATACAGGCTTCTTCAGGAAGCGATTATGGGGATCGGCGGAATCAAGATAATCGAGGAAATGGGCTATAAAAACATCAGAAAATACCATATGAACGAAGGGCATGCTGCTCCTCTTGCCCTGGAATTACTTTACAGAACCAGAAAAGATGATATGCCTCCGGAAGATATTTCAAGTTATGATCTCGAAAAAGTCCAGAGAAAATGCGTGTTTACGACCCATACCCCTGTCCCGGCGGGCCATGATAAATTCAATATGGAGCTTGTGAAAAGTATTTTTAAAGAAACTAATCATGAACACATACCGAAGGAACTTCTGAGGAACGGTATGCTTAATATGACCTATCTGGCGCTTAAATGCAGCGAGTTTTATAATGCCGTTTCTAAGAAACACCGTGATATATCCCTTGAGATGTTTTCGGATTTTGATATACACGCCATAACCAACGGAGTTCATTCTCTTACATGGACATCGGAACCGTTTAAAAAGCTTTATGACAAATATCTGCCGGATTGGAAGCTCGATCCTTTCACATACCTCAGAGAGGCGTTTGAGTTTCCCTCGGAAGAACTCTGGGATGCCCATATGGGAGCCAAAAAAGAGTTTCTGGATTATGTGAACAAAAAAAATAACTCAAAGCTAAAACCTGAAATTTTTACCATCGGGTTTGCGCGCAGGGCGACAGGTTACAAGCGGGCGGATTTAATATTGTCCGATCCGCAGCGGCTTGTCGAAATATCCGAGAATGCGGGACCCGTTCAAATCGTTTTTTCTGGAAAAGCGCATCCAAAGGATCAAACAGGGAAAGATAATATCAAAAGAATATTTGAAATGAAAAAACAGTTGAAAGATGTGGTTTCCGTCGAATATCTTGAAAACTATGATATCAAAATAGGTGGGTTGATTACCTCGGGCGTTGATCTGTGGCTGAATAATCCCATACGCCCTCTTGAAGCATCGGGGACAAGCGGGATGAAAGCGTCTCATAATGGTATACCGAACTTGAGTGTGCTTGACGGATGGTGGATAGAAGGACATATCGAAAATCTGACCGGTTGGTCCGTAGGGCCTAAAGACCACAGGATACTGAGAGAAAAATATCAGCCCGAAAAAGATGTTTTTGACCTTTATAATAAACTCGAATATGTGATAATCCCGCTGTTTTATGATAACCGCGACCAGTGGATCCGTGTGATGAAAGCTTCAATTGCCATTAATGCTTCTTTTTTCAATACATATAGAATGCTTCAGCAGTATGTAAGCAAGGCTTATTTCCATCATCTGTAGGAGATTTTGGGTTGGGATTTATTTTTTCGAAAGGTTTTCCCATATTTTCCGCGTAGCTTCCGATTTGTTGAATGTGTAAAAATGTATGCCGGGAGCGCCCTGCTCAAGCAATTCACTGCATTGTTCTGTGGCATAATCAACCCCGAAATTTCTTATTGAAACCGGGTCATCTTTGAATTTTTCAAGTTCGGTTTTGATATTATTATGAATGCTGCACCCGCACATTTTTTGTATTTTTGATATTTGGTGGTATCCTGTTATGGGTAAAATGCCCGGTATAACAGGGTTTTTAATGCCTTTTCCCCTGATTTTTTCCACAAAGGAGTTGTAGTATTCATTGTGGAAGAAAAGTTGGGTGATTACAAATTCTGCACCCGCTTCGATTTTTTCCGCGAGATACGATATATCGGTGTTTATATCCGTGCAATCTCTATGGCATTCGGGATAACCCGCTACGCCGATGCAAAAGTCGTTGAGGTTTCTGATAAACCTTACGAGATCGGATGCGTACATAAAATCTTTTTTTACTTTATCTTTTTCGGGGTAATCATCCGGTATATCACCCCTTAAGGCCAGAATGTTCGATATATTAAGCTTTTTCAGTTTCAATACTATCGAAGAAATTTCTTCAGCGGTTGCTCCTATGCATGTCAGATGCGCCATTATTTCGCATTTCAGGCTTTTTTTTATTTTTTCTATCAGCTCGAGCGTTTTTTTCCTTGTACTGCCCATTGCGCCGTAAGTTATGGATATAAAAGACGGATTGATTTTTTCAAGTTCGGCGATTGTCTTATAAAGAGAAGCCAGCCCCTCCTCTGTCTTCGGAGGGAAGAACTCGAAAGAGAAAGTCGGTCTGTCTTTTTCTAGTATTTCGGTAATTTTCATCTTATGCTTTAAGTCCAGATTGTTTTTCATACTATATTATTAAAGTGTGGAAATTTTACAAAGCAAAATATGAAAAAAATATAGCATTGAAATCATTTATAGTAATATGATATAACTTCGGCAATTTAAACTTGCAATCTAAAGGGAATCGGATATGGGTCATATCGCAGGAAAATCTTTCAGGTCTGAGTCAAATGCTCATAGTCTTATCAAAGCCGTAATCGCCGTTTTTCTGGTTTACCTGTTTCTGGTAAGCATAAGAATGATGGGGGTTTCCTTTAAAATGTTCGGCAAAAATTTCGCCGAGATTCTGATAAATTCGACAACAAACAGGCTTGTAGGGCTTTTTATAGGCGTTCTGGCAACAAGCATTATCCAGTCATCATCCACGGTTACATCTATTGTCGTCGGGTTAGTCGGAGGAGGGATGCTTACGGTTGCCAACGCGGTTCCCATTATAATGGGGGCTAACATAGGCACGAGCGTCACCAATACGCTTGTTTCATTGGGGCATATTACAAGAAAAGAAGAATTTGAAAGGGCGTTTCACGGGGCGATTTTGCACGATCACTTCAATGTGCTTACGGTGCTGGTGCTTTTTCCCATTGAAATATTTACCGGTTTTCTGCAGAAATCGGCGAGTTTCTGCGCAAAATATGTAATTGGCGTGGAATTCATAAGCGGAGAAGGTTTGTTCTCAAAAGCGATAGGGGCCCCGGTAAATATCCTGAAGGAATATATTACAACAGGACTGTGCATAAGTAAAATAACTGCCGGAATAATAATGATTTCGGTATCATTTGTTGTGCTGTTTGTTTCATTGTCTCTCATAGTGAAGATAATGAGATCGATGATGCTTGCCAAAGTGGAAACTTTTTTTGATAAATATGTTTTCCGGCACGGGTTTTTAAGCCTGCTACTCGGTCTTTTGCTTACGGCTTTTGTCCAGAGCAGTTCCGTTACCACTTCTCTGGTGGTTCCCCTATTGGGTGCCGGCATATTGACGCCGGTGCAGGTGTTTCCTTATATGATGGGCGCAAATATAGGGACAACCGTTACCGCTATGCTTGCCGCGCTGGCTACCGCCAGCCAACCGGCGGTAGTCGTCGCGTTTGTCCATCTGTTTTTCAATTCGATCGGCGTAATGATATGGTATCCCCTTAAAAAGATTCCTCTGAAAATTTCCGACCTGATATCAGCATATTGTATGAGCAACAGAAGAAATGCGGTTATCTATATCCTGATGATATTTTTTATACTTCCGGCGCTGCTTATATTTTTAAACAGGTTTTTTTGATATAATTGGAGAAAGGAGTGAAAAATGTTTAAAAAGATAATAAATATCTGGAGAAATAAAAGGCCTCTTCAAAGTATGATGTCCGAATTCGAAACGATGCTTGTTGACGCGGAGTGGATGTTTGTTAACGCTAAAGATGTTTTCACCGCGAGCTCACAGCCCGAAACCATAAGAGATGAATTATATATGAGGGATATCAAAATAAATAAAAACGAACGTTTGATAAGAAGGCAGATAGTAACTCACCTGTCTGTTAATCCCGATATGGATATACCCTCATGTCTTGTGCTTATGAGTATAGTGAAAGATGCGGAGAGAATAGGCGATTACTGCAAAAACATATTCCAGGTCGCGGAAAAATTCAAATTCGGCAAGCAGGTTTTTAAAGATAAATACTTTGAAACCATCAATGCCGTAGGGGAAGATATAAAAGTGAATTTTCAAAGAACCAAAGAGGCTTTCGCTGAAGAGGATGAGGAGAAGGCTCTTAAATCGATAGGCGCTTCGATTCAAATAGGAAAAAAATGCGACTCTATAATAAATTCCATGCTGGAAGACAGGATAAATTCCAATAAAGCGGTGGTATATGCCCTTATAGCGAGATATTTTAAAAGGGTAGACGGGCATCTGTCCAATATTTCCACTTCCGTTGTAAGCCCGATTGAAGATCTCGATTTTTCGAGAAAAGTCCAAAACAAGATAACGGAAAAAGAGTAGTCGTATAAGATGAAAATTCCTTTTGCAAAAGAAGGTTATCCGTATATTTTTGTTCCGTCGGTCGCTCTTGTGTTGTCCTTTATACTGCATTATTATGCGGCAGGTTCCGTTTTTCTGCTTGTTTGTATATTCATGATGTGGTTTTTTAGACAACCCGGGAGACGAGGTGTCTATAAAAACGGAACAGTCCTTTCTCCGGCTGACGGCAGGATAGTCCAAATAAAACGTGTTATTCCCGGATATTTTATTGAGAAAGAAGTTACCAGAGTCAGCATTTTTATGTCCGTTTTCGATATGCATGTAAACCTTGCTCCGATTGAAGGGAAAATTGTTTTTATGGAATATTCCAGGGGCGGGCATTTAAATGCGCTTGATGCCAGGGCTTCGGAGCTGAATGAAGCATGTGCCGTCGGATTCGAGAAAGGGAAAAAGCGTGTTCTAATTAAACAAATCGCCGGCTTGATCGCTCGTCGCGTGAAAAATTGTGTAAAAATTTCCGATAAAATCAGCGCAGGTGATAAAATAGGTATAATAATGTTCGGTTCAAGGGTTGACGTTTTTCTTGATGACAGTTATGTGTTAAAAGTCCGGTTGGGAGAAAGAGTAAAAGCAGGTTTGACTGTGATAGGGGAGAGTACTTGAAAAGGATTTATGTATTGCCTAATCTGATCACCACCGCCAATTTTCTGTGCGGTATAATAGCTTTTATGTGTGTTTACAACGGCAGGATAAAACAGGCGGCCTTACTTGTTTTTCTGGCTATGGTATTTGATTTTTTTGACGGTTCGATAGCCAGGATACAGGGGTCTTACAGTAACTTCGGCATGGAGTATGATTCTCTCGCGGATCTTGTGTCATTCGGGATAGCTCCGATGTTTATAGTTTATGCGGTTGTTTTATCTAATATGGGTAGAGTGGGAATGGGAATCGCTTTTCTCTATTGTACCTGCGCCGCTTTGCGGCTTGCCCGTTTCAATACTCAGATATCGAGCCCTTCTGAGAAATAATCGTTTCGTGGATTACCCACGCCGGCCGCTGCTGGTCTGACGGCGATAACGTTCATAACGGTTGAAAAATATTCGATTCCGCATGATTCATGGCTGGTCGTTTTTTCTTTTCCACCGGCATTGATAATCCTTTCTCATCTGATGGTGAGCAATATCAGATATCCGACTCTTTACGATTTTAATATTTTCAGGCAGAAAAATTTTCTCTATCTTGTCCTGATAGTGATTTGTATGGGGATTGTGCTGTTGAATATAGAAATTTCACTTCTGTTTATGTTTATATTCTATGTCCTGGCCGGACCTTTAAGTAATATGAAGGCGGTGCGCAAGAAATTTTATGACGCGAAAGACAGGGATTTGCCGGCAGGGAAGAAAGGATAAAAAACAATGGATAAGAAATTTGTCGAAGATACAGATGCCATATTCGCAAAAATACGTGAACACGCGCACAACATTAACAATTTGATGACGGTTGTTTTTGGTAGAGTGGAACTGCTTATGTACAGGGATGATTTAGATAAGAAAGCGCGCGAGGATTTGAAATCCATACGGGAAAATTCACAAAAAGCCATGCGAATGCTGAAAGAAATATCCAGAGAATCGAAAGATATGCAAATAAAGCTTGAAAATAAGTTAAAAGACGCGGGATAGATGGAATTCAACAAATATTATATAGTCAAAAAAATAGGACAGGGGACATTTTCTGAAGTCTATGAAGTTAAGGATCGGGAAACCGGCGAGTATTTTGCGCTAAAACTGTTCAGCCCGATGTCAAATTCGGGATCCAATGCGAAAAATAAATTTCTCCGCGGCGCGAAAATAGCCAAAAAAATCAATAGCGGCAATATTATCAGGGTTCTTGATATATGCTCGGAGCGCGGAGCTGTTTTCTATGTGATGGAACTTGTGAACGGCTGCAGGTTAAAGGATTTTATAGCGGAAAAATTTTTAAAAGATACTAAATTACTGTTGGATATTATGATCTCTGTGGCTTCCGGTGTTAACGCTATCCATAACGCGGGTTTTATTCACAGGGATATGAAACCGGAAAACATCCTGTTATCCGCAGAAAATGAAGTAAAAATTATCGATTTCGGACTGGCTGTCGCAAAAAAGAGATTTTTATGGAATAATTTTCGTATATCGGGGAGTCCGTCTTATATTTCTCCCGACCAAATCCTTAACAAAAGGGTCGACGAGCGTTGCGACATATACTCAATGGGAATTATTTTTTATGAAATGGTCACAGGCA
>JAQUNG010000053.1 GCA_028717725.1 bacterium
CGCTGTCGACTACCCATTTCGCGCCGAACATAAGCCCAAGCAAACCCAGCAGTATTATCCCTAACAGTTTCGGAATACCCATACGGACCGTGTGGGCAAAATCATCAACCTTCCTGACATCTCTCATTACGCCGGCGACATAATACATCGCTATTATAAATATTGTCAGCAGGACAAGCCCGTCAATCCTCGTAAGTTCGGAACAACCTTTCTTGTCGATAAAATGGTCGTTGGCAAGGATTCCGGTAAGGACCGCGGCCAGAAGCGCAAGGGGAATCCCCTTCCACACGGAACTTTTATCGACCGACAGAGGCAGTATCAAAGCCGACACGCCGAGTACAACGAGGATGTTGAACGTGTTGCTCCCGAGAATATTGCTTATGGCTATTTCGCTGTTGCCGGTGACACTGGCAAAAATGTTCACAAAAAGTTCCGGGACGGACGTCCCGAAAGCAACCACGGTCAAACCTATGGCGAGATCGGAAACCTTTAATCTTTTGGCAAGAGACGAGGCCCCGTCAACAAGCAGGTTCGCACCTTTAATCAACAAGAAAAATCCCGCTAAAAGCAGGATGTACGGCATAATACCCGGCATATAATTTTACTCAATCCTATATGCCGTTTATTTTAATAAATTTTCGATGTCTTTAACAGTAGAATTTTACTTAAAGGGTATTTGCCATAAGGTTGAAAATATGCGCCGTTTTATTTAAACCACGATTTTGTCCTCAAACAAATCTTCACCAGCATAAGCATGACCGGAACCTCAATCAACACCCCGACGACCGTGGCCAGTGACGCTCCAGAAGACAGTCCAAAAAGAACGGTCGAAGTGGCAATGGCCACTTCAAAATGGTTGCTTGCCCCGATAAGGGCTGAGGGCGCGGCGTCGCGGTATGATAATTTCAGCCATTTAGCCAATCCGTAAGTAATGGCAAAAATAAAGCATGTTTGGATAAAAAGCGGAACGGCGATAAGAAAAATCACCTGCGGCTGTCTGATAATCAACTCTCCCTTAAACGAAAACAGCAGAACAAGCGTAAGCAACAAAGCGCAGATTGAAACAGGAGTAAGATAATGAAGGAATCTCTCTTCAAACCATTGCAGCCCTTTTTTTGCAATCAACAATTTTCTCGAGTAATACCCCAATAATAACGGTAAGCCGACATAGACCACTACCGATAACACAATTGTCTGCCATGGAATAGGCATTTTGTTCACGCCCAACAGCCAGCCGCCCAGAGGAGCGTAAAGAAACAGCATCGTCAGCGAATTGATTGCCACCATCACCAGCGTATGCCCATCGTTTCCCTTAGATAAATGCCCCCATATAAGTACCATAGCCGTGCACGGCGCGACACCCAGTAAAATACATCCGGCGATATAAGACCTGAATAATTCTACCTGCGCCCCGCCCTTAACAATCTCAATTCCCGGAAGCCATCCTTTGAACAATAAGCCAAGAAATAACCACGAAATCGCAAGCATGGTAAACGGTTTTATGCACCAATTCACTACGAGCGTAAGGACAACAGGCCTGGGAGTCCTGCCTGCTTTAATGACTTCCGCAAAATCAATCTTGACCATTATGGGATACATCATAAAAAACAGGCATATCGCAATCGGAATGGATACCTGATAAATTGAAATCCGGTCAAGAGCCACGGCCGCGTCCGGAAACAATTTACCGAGCGCTATCCCCAGCATAATGCAAAGCAGGACCCAAACGGTAAGATATTTCTCAAAAAAACCTAACCGGCGTTCTTCATAAATAATATGTGCCATCTGTGTTCTCTCAAAACAATCTTAAAATATAAATCCCGGTATAATATAAACCGACCAGAATAAAAATTCCGCCGGTTATCCTGCGCGTATAGTATTCAAGTTTTGTTATCTTATTAAACCAATGGCTCAATGAAGTAATCCCCAGCGCGATAGCAACGGCAAAAACCAGGACCGGAAGCCCTGTGCCTACTCCATAAATAAACGGCAGTAACGTCCCCGCTTCGCTGTTAAGCGCCAATGGAATAAGACTGCCGAAAAACAACGCCGCCGAAACCGGACAAAAGGCTAACGCAAATATCAACCCCAGCAAAAAGGCTCCCGGTGCGCCGGATTCCACAAGCCTATTGTGATGCTTCTGAGACAACGACAAACCCGGAAACCTCATCGGAATTATTTCCAATAAAAACAATCCCGTGATTATCAAAATGGGCCCTAATGCTTTGACAAAATACTTTTGTAAGAACTGCGAGACCTGCGGCACACTCAAAAGAGAACTGATAATAATCCAGCCCAGCGCCGCATATGCCGTCATCCTTCCGATTGTATACGCAAGGCCTGAAATAAAAACCATAAACGGATGCGCTATTTTTTTGGACAAAAAAGATACCGCCGCGATATTTGTCGCCAAAGGACACGGACTGATTGAAGTAAGTATCCCAAGCCATAACGCGGAACCGAAAGCGATTAATAATTCCATTACTTCGTCCCTTCCATAAACTCACTCACCTCATCTGTCACATAATCGATAAACTTTTGCCTATTGCGCGCGAGCTGCCAGATTTTATCAAGATTCTTATGTTTAACTTCCTTGCCGTCTTTAACCAACGAAAGAATAAGAGCCTTGGTATAAAGCTTATAAGCGTCCACAAAATGCTCATTGCCGCGTTCATCCACATTGACCGGCCTGAATTCGAGTTTTCCCGAAGAAAGAGCGTTTTTAAAATTAATTTTTATCGCTTCCTGCGAATATTTTTCCATATTGCTGCATGTCGGACAGCGAAAACTCCCGTGAAAATAATAAACGACAATTCTGCTTTCGGGGGTATCTCCGCCGGCAACCGGCAAAACATCCACGCCAACCAGCGCGACAACGCCAATCAGCATTAAAATTATTTTCTTCAACTTTGCCCCCTTATTTTGAAATCAATTTCTTAATTTCGTCTTTAGATAACACTTTTCCCGAAGAAACCACCGTTCCGTCAACCGCCAAAGCCGGCGTCATCATGACACTGTATTCGGTGATCTTATCGATATCCGTGATCTTGCCGATCTCGGCTTGAATATTTAATTCTTTAACTGCCGCCTCGGCGTTTGCTGTAAGCTGTTTGCATTTAGGACAACCGGCTCCTAAGATTTCAATTTTCATCTCAATCCTCCGTTTATTTTTTAACCGCTGAAACTTTTACGCTTATAATAGCGTCCTGAGCTTCCTCAAAGTTTTCAAACATAGCGTCCACGGAATAGCTCGACTCGCTCACTATCTTTATATTCTTAAACCCCGCCTGCCTGATAAAACCCATATACTTGTCCTTCTTAACAGCGCCGGCAAGACAACCCACATATGCCTCAACGGATTCTTTGAGGGCTTTCGGCAAGTCTTTCGCCAGCACCAGATCAGAAACCATCAGCCTGCCGCCTAATCTGAGTACTCGAAAAGCTTCCTTAAAAACCGCCTCCTTATCCGGCGATAGGTTAATAACGCAATTTGAAATAATCACATCTACAGAATTGTCCTCTACCGGCAGTTTCTCAATTTCTCCAGGACGAAATTCTACATTCTCATAGTTGCCTTTCTTGGCGTTTTCCTTGGCCTTAACGACCATTTCAGGCGTCATATCAACTCCAATAACCCTGCCGGTTTTCCCGACACGCTGAGCCGACAGGAACGCGTCAAAACCCGCTCCGCTTCCCAAATCCAGAACAATATCGCCTTCTTTTAGTGACGCGATGGCAACCGGATTTCCGCACCCGAAACCTAAATTCGCCCCCTCGGGAACAGCGTTCATTTCAGAATCGTTGTAGCCGACTTTCTTGCCGACTTCTTTTGCCCGGGCGGTTCCGCAACAACAAGAACCCGAAGGACAGCAGGATTCTTTTTGCAATAATGCCTTTGCATAACCGTCCCTGACAACTTTTCTGATCTTTCTATAATCTCTTTCCATTTCGCATCCTTCCTACTTCGCGATAAAACCGAATATTATACCTGTAACCGTCGCCATAATAACGACAAGGCTTACATAAACAATGGTTTTCTTCGTGCCGATAACGCCTCTTATCACCAGCATATTAGGCAGGCTCAGCGCCGGGCCCGCGAGCAATAAAGCAAGAGCCGGGCCTTTACCCATACCCGAGCCGAGAAGCCCCTGAAGTATGGGAATTTCCGTAAGCGTCGCAAAATACATAAAAGCTCCTACTATAGCGGCGAAAAAATTAGAAAGAAAAGAATTGCCTCCCACCGCTTTTCCAATTATCCAGGAAGGGATGAAACCTTCATTGCCCGGCCGGCCGAGCAGCAGTCCCGCTACAATAACCCCGGCCAAAAGGAGCGGCAATATCTGCGCGGCAAAAACCCATGATGCCGAAACCCAGTTTTTAATTTCCTCTTTTTTAAACCATTTTAAGATTATCACTGCCAGTAAAAACAGAAACCCGAAAGATATATACCATTTGATTCCGTAAATATACGCCCATAAACCCGACGCGTTTTCCTCCGGTTTCGCCCAGTTTGCGAACACTAAAAATCCCACCATAGAGGCAAAATATACGGCGTTTTTAAGCAACGACCTTTCCCCCCCGTCATTGCCGGCGGCGACTAAATCTCCCGCCGCGTGCCGCGCCTTTTCTTCTTTAATGAATATGATATGCATCAGAAATCCGATAACAACGCTGAACAAAACCGCTCCGACAGCGCGGGCGAGCCCGAGTTCCCATCCAAGTATCCGCGCCGTCATTATAATCGCAAGCACATTTATAGCAGGCCCGGAATAAAGGAAAGCTGTCGCGGGGCCCAGTCCCGCGCCCCTCTTGTATATACCGGAGAAAAGCGGCAACACCGTGCAGGAACACACAGCAAGAATCGTTCCCGAAACGGAAGCAACGCTGTAAGCAAGGAATTTATTTGCTTTCGCGCCGAAATATTTAATGACAGAGGCCTGGCTTATAAAAACGGAAATCGCCCCCGCGATAAAAAATGCTGGCACAAGACACAATATGACATGTTCTCTCGCGTACCATCTGACCAAAGCCAGCGCTTCAAAAACAGGGTTCCTGAACGGCAGAAGTTCGACAGGCATATAGAAACATCCTAAAAATACCGCCGCTATTAATAAAAATTTATTTCTCTCTTTCATTTTTTTTCCTTTTCTGTATTATCTCGCAGCAGCCACCCTCTATACGGATTGCCTTAATATTTACCAGGGCATCCGCGATTTTCGCGCGGGCGGATTCAAGTATCCGGGATATTGTGGAACGGTGGACTTTCATCTTACGCGCAACCTGCTCCTGCTCCAGCCCTTCGAGGTCCGCAAGCCTAACGGCTTCGAACTCGTCTATAGTCAAGGTAACACCTTTTAGTTTATTCAACGGCTTGCATTGCGGTCTGAAACACCTCTCTCCCGGCTCACATTTGATCCATCTGATTTTCTTAGGCCTCATCCCATCCCCCTATTATGCACATATGTGCATAATATACCGAAAACCCCGAACCTGTCAAGATTTGATTTTCTTAGGAATAAACACCGCAAGAAAAAATAAATTCTCAATATTACTGTTTGCTGATTTTAAGCGGGCGGGTATGTATTCCGCATTCTCCGCCCCGCTTGTTAGTGCCTATCCACCGGCCCGAGCGCTCGTCGTCATCCGTGGTTATATGCGAACAGGGCGCGCATCCGAGCGACCTGTAGCCCTTCGCGTAAAGAGGGTTGACTTTTACACCGTAAACCGCCAGATACTGCCACACCTCACGCTCTTTCCAGATAAGAATGGGGTTAAGTTTTATCAAACCCTCATCCCTTTCTTCAACTTCTTTGAAATCCGTTCTGGTGTGTCCTTCCGTACACCTGAGTCCTGTAACCCAGCATCTGACTTTCATTTCCTCTATAGCCCGTCTTGTAGGTAAAACCTTCAGCAAGTCACAGCATTGGTCCGGCGCTGTTTTGTATAGTTCATCCTCAATTTTATCGTCATTCTTATATACCTTTAATTCAGGATATTTCTCCAGTGTTTCTTTCATAAACAGAGTTGTCTCTTCGGGTTTGAACCTGGTTGTTACAATAAAACCCCGTATTTTGGGATTTATCCTCTTCGCCAGATCCCATACGCAAACGGAATCTTTTCCGAGACTGTTGGCTACAACCAAACCGTCGCCATATTTCCTGTAAGCTTCCTCGATAAGAGTAAGCGACCGGTCTACTTTTTCCTTAAAATGCAGGTTATCTACAAGAACTTTCAAATCATCGGTATTTTTCATCAGCCCCAGCTATCATCCCTTTGTTTATCACTTGACTTGAATAGCTTAATATATGGTATCTCACTCAAAAAACTTTATCCGCCAAAATGTTTTCCAATATAGTTCTTCAGAAGTTTTTCGGCTTCATCCTTACATTGCCCGCAGACGGTGCCCAATTTAGTATGCTCCTGGAGTTCCAGAAATGTGCGCGCTCCTTCCAGAACGGCATTTTCGATATCGCGATCGGTAACATTCATACACTGGCACACAATCTTCGATTTTTCTTTTTGTATTTTATCCCGCATACCGTTCTTCATATAGTAATCGTCTATTGCCGAGCGCAGGGCCTTATCGCCCAAAACGGAACAGTGAATCTTATGTTCGGGCAGTCCGCCCAGCTCTTCCGCTATATCTTTCGGAGAGATATGATATGCTTTATCCAAACTCATGCCTATTACAATTTCAGAAAGCAGGGATGTGCTTGCTATAGCGCTCGCGCATCCGTAAGTTTTCCATTTACAGTCTGTTATAATGTTTTTCTCTTTATCTACTTTAATGACCATCATCATCTGGTCGCCGCATTTTATATTGCCCACGATTCCCTTCCCGTCGTATTTATATGAAGCCTCATCCTCAAGTATGTTTCTCGGATGAATAAAATGATCCTTTATTTTTTCGGAATACACCCATTCTTTACTTTGAGACATTATTTTCCCCCTTTTGAATACGCTGATGACATATTCCTTATTTTCTTTATAATTCCGGGCAGTGTATCCAGAACATATTCAACATCTTTTCTATCTGTAGAGCGCCCCATACTGATTCTTATGGAACCATGCGCCAACTCGGGGCTGATACCCGTGGCAAGCAGGACATGCGAAGGGTCAAGGGAACCGGACGCGCACGCGGAACCTGTTGAAACAGCTATGCCGGCAAGGTCAAGATACAGCAGAATAGCTTCCCCTTCGGCTCCTTTGAAAGAAACATTAAGCGTGCCGGACAGGCAATCTTCGCCATGCCCGTTAAAATGCACGTCGGAAATACTTTTTTCAATCCCCCTCTTCAAAATATCTTTAAATCCCTTCAATCGCTTTTCTTCTTCCGCCATCTCTTTCTTTCTCATCTCCACGGCTTTGCCGAGACCTATAATCCCCAGTGTGTTTTCCGTGCCGGCTCGCCTTCCCATCTCCTGATGTCCTCCTCTTACAAGGGGGCAAAAGGGCGTCCCCTTCCTTACGAACAGGACTCCGATTCCCTTGGGTCCGTAAATCTTATGTCCCGAAATCGTCAAAAAATCGACATTTAATTTTTTTACGTCAACAGGAATTTTTCCCACAGCCTGCACAGCGTCCGTATGCATTATGGCCCCGTGTTTATGCGCTATCTCCGTTATAAGCGCTATATCCTGCAGTGTCCCTATTTCGTTATTGGCCATCATAACGGATACAAGTCCGACATTTTTATCCAGCATCTTCTCCAGCTGTTTAATATCTATTTTCCCGGATGAATCCACACCGAGATACTTAACATCGAAGCCCCTGTCTCTCAGGCATTTCGAGCTTTCGATAATACAGGGGTGTTCAATGGCTGTAGTTATAACCACTCTTTTCATTTCAGAATGAAACATGCATCCTTTTGAAGGGCACGCAAAAATAGACAATACGGTATTGTTCGCTTCGGAACCGCTGCCGACAAATACGATTTCATCCGTATCCGCGCCTATAAACGAAGCTATCTCATTCCGCGAATCTTCAACATATTTCTTCGCCTCTCTCCCAAAACTGTGCATACTCGATGGGTTGCCGAATTCATCCATCGCCTCGCGCATAGCTCTTTTTACCTCCGGATGAAGAGGGGTCGTCGCATTGTGGTCTAAATATATTTTTCTTCCGGCCATACAGTCTCCTTGGTTCAATCTTTATATTTAAGCATTTTCCTTTTTCAGCGTCCTTCGAAAAGCCATGTCGAAAGATATCTTTCCCCTGTATCCGGCAGGATTACCGCGATTTTCTTATTTGTGTTTTCTTTCTTTCCCGAAAGCTGAAGCGCCGCCCACATAGCGGCCCCTCCCGAAATTCCGGCCAATATTCCTTCTTCTTTCGCCAAAAGGCGGGCTGTTTCGCCGGCATCTTCATTAGATACGGCGATGATTTCATCTATAATATCCCTGTTTAAGATATCAGGCACAAATCCTGCTCCTATTCCCTGAATCTTATGCGGCCCCGGTTTCCCGCCCGATAATACAGGGGAGTCTTCCGGTTCAACAGCGACTATTTTAACACCGCGTTTCCGCGATTTCAACACCTCGCCTACACCCGTAATGGTTCCTCCCGTGCCAACCCCTGCGACAAAAATATCGACTTCGCCGTCCGTATCTCTCCATATCTCTTCGGCTGTAGTATTCCTGTGGATTTCGGGGTTAGCTGTATTTTTAAACTGCTGAGGCATATATGAACCGGGCGTCTTATCGAGCAGCTGTTTTGCTTTTTCTATAGCCCCGGCCATTCCTTCGCTCCCGGGTGTCAGCACTATTTTCGCTCCGAACATAACAAGCAGTTTTCTTCGTTCAATACTCATGGTATCAGGCATAGTAAGTATTAATTTATACCCTTTAGTGGCGCTCACAAAAGCCAGCGCTATGCCTGTGTTTCCGCTTGTTGGCTCTATAATAGTCATACCTTTTTTGAGCAAACCTTTTTTCTCCGCGTCCTCAATCATAGCAAGCCCTATCCTGTCCTTGATGCTCGACAACGGGTTAAAAAATTCAAGTTTGGCGACGATATCAGCTTTACCCCGTCTGTTCAGGCGGTTTATCCTGACAAGGGGTGTATTCCCTACAGTCCCGGTTATGTCCTTAAAAATCTTCATAATATCCCCTTATATCATTTCAATTTCCCTTTTTTTCTGCCATCTTTGTTCACAAGGTCTTTCAGCGTCACAGAATCAAGGACATCATATATCTTTTTCTTAATATCCATCCATATACTTCTGCTCAAGCAGAAAGACGAACGTTTGCACGCGCCGGAGTTTTTAACACATTCAACCAGACATAAATCTCCTTCGAGAATTTCAATGATATCCCTTATTTTTATCCTGTCGGGAGCTTTAGCCAAAGCGTAGCCGCCATGCGCTCCGCGGCTTGAAACAACCATACCGCAACCTCTCAGAGGGACAACGATGTTACTGAGATATTTTTCCGAGATATCCTCGCGCCGGGCTATGTCTTTCAAAAGCACAGGGCCTTTCCCATAGCAGGAGGCCAGGTCGCACATAAGACGCAGTCCGTATCTTGAACGAGTCGAAAGTCTCATAAAACCCCCTATTTACCACTAATTCTATTGATTTAGTAGTAAATGATAAAACACTGATTATCACAAGTCAAGTCAAATAAGCATCGGATAATGAATCGCTGACTAAAGCCTAAGTATTATAATAATGGGAATGGTAATAATAACCGGCCGATTCTCCGTTTTTTACGGATACTTTGTTCAGGATAACTCCCAGAACATTGATTTTAGAGTCTTTCAGGGTTTTGGATAGACGATGGAGCACTTTACGCGAAGTTTTCCCGCCCTGTATGACAATAATCAACTGCCCGGCCAGTTTAGAGAGCATAACAGCGTCGGTAACAACCGCCATCGGGGATGAATCAAACAATACGATATCAAAACTGTTTTCCGCCGCGCTTATAAACTCCTTTATCCTTGCCCCCGACATAAGTTCGGAAGGGTTGGAAGGGCTCAAACCGCAGCTGACCAGATAGAGGTTATCTATGTCCGTTTTTTGGACAAGCCCGTCAAAAGGCACGTGAGCGACAAGAAAATCGCTCAAACCCTTTATATCTTTCTTCTTAAAAATGCTTTTTTTGTTAAAAAATTCCTGAAGCTTCGGCCTTCTGAGGTCGGAATCCACCAGCAGGACCTTTTTGCCGCTCTGCGCCAGAACAGTGCCCAGATTGCAAAGATTGGTTGTTTTACCCTCTTCGGGCCCCGGAGAAGAAACCACAATGCTTTTCGCGGAACCGCGCTCTTCCAGAATATTGAATATCTTGGTCCTTATATGCTTAAAAGCCTCGACCGAAGGGCCTTTCATAGTCACATGAGCCAGCAGTCCTTTATCGAATTTCCTGAAACCTTTTTTCACCTTCCCTATTTCGGGCACAACTCCGAGCAATGTCCAGTCTATGCTTTTTTCAAGTTCGTCAACGGTTTTAACGTTTTCATCAAGATACTCGAAAAAGAACGCCAGCCCTATTCCCCCGAAAAGCCCCAAAATGGCCGCAAGCATAATATTCAACCTCTTTTTGGGTTTCACGGGAAGGAGCGGCACTTCCGCCGGATCCTGCACGCTGACATTATTGGGTTTTAACCCTTCAAGCGGATATTTCCCTTCAGCGGCAAAGTCAGCCTCCAGCAAGTCAAAATCAAATGTTGAATTTTTTACGTTCTCGATTTTTTTGACGACTTCGTTTATTTCCTCCCTGATCCTCATCATCGCGGGATGTTTATCTTTATAGACCTTGCTGTATTCCGACATCTTCGCTTCCATTTTCAGGTATTCGTTTTTCAGCAGGTTCATCATCTCGTTGCGGCTTATGTAATACAGGTTTCTCCTCACATAAAGCCCTGCTATCCTGTTCGCGACAGCCGCCGCCAGAACGGGGTCAGGGTCATCCACATTCAGCGATACCAGCCTTGTATCCCTTATCGGCTCGACTTTCACGTTCTTTAAAAATGATTTAACGGGATCTTTTGCTTTAGCGTATTTTTGATTTTCCACGAGCCGGAATTCGTCAAAAACTTTTTTCGCGAGCATACGCGACTGTATAATCTCTATCTGGCTCTGGTAATACTCCTTATAAGTGTAATAATTCCTTGAGTCGAGGGAAACCATCCCCGAAGTAGTCAGCACATCCGGGCTCTCTATGTCTATCAGGAGGATTGCCGTGGCCCTATAAACGGGCTTCATAAGGAAACTGCCGATGGTCACTATACACACGACGGTAACAAAAAACAGGATAATGACACCGAAGTGCCTCTTTATCACCCTCGCGTAATCTTTAATATCGACTTGCTGTTCCATAAACCGCCTTTAAAAAAAGCTTTCCGGCACAAATATAACATCACCCGGATGAATGACTATATCCTTTTCCTTCTGCCCTTTTTGGGTTATATCCTTAACGGGGATTACAATTGTCTTCTTTTCCCCGTTCTCAATACGCATTACCCTCGTGCTGTTAACGCTCGCGTCTTTAGTGAAACCGCCCGCCATGGCTATCGCTTCCAGCAGGGTTGTTTCCTTTTCATCGGGCATATTATACTTCCCCGGGTTTTTCACTTCTCCCAGTACGGAAACCTGCCGCGGATGATATTCTTCTATAAAAACCAGCACCTGCGCGCTCACCAGATAATCTTTTTCAAGCAATTCCTTTATATTATTTTCAAGTTCCTGGACGGTAAGCCCTTTCACATAAAGCTGGCCTATCAGCGGAAAAGTTATGTTGCCGTCGGCCGTGACCCTTGTCTGGGTAGCAAGGTCGTGATGTTCGTGGACGGTAATTTTCAGGACATCCGTCGCCTGAATCTTATATTCCGAAGACTGGGCCGGAAGAAGGGAAGAACTTAAAAACATCAAAACAAAAAAAATACGCGCAAAAACGTTTGTTTTCATAATGTCTGGTTTAAAGATTATTTAAGACCGGCAGGGTTAAAATCAAAAACCGACCGTCCCTTTCATAGTTATAATATGGTCTTTA
>JAQUNG010000054.1 GCA_028717725.1 bacterium
ATGGGAGCTAAACCGGTGACGTTTTCGGATTCAAACGGTTCAGTATACGATTCCAAAGGGATAAACGCCGAAAAGCTTGGATTTGTGATGGGATTGAAAAATGTCAAAAGAGGCAGGATAAAAGAGTATGCCAAAAAGTTCGGGGCCGAATACATTGAAGGTAAAAGACCCTGGGGAATCAAATGCGACGCGGCGTTTCCCTGCGCCACCCAGAATGAGATTGACGGAGATGATGCCCAAACCCTTCTCAATAACGGATGTTATGTGGTTGCCGAAGGAGCCAATATGCCCACCGTTCCGGAAGGGGTCGAGAAATTTATCGATGCGGGAATTCTGTACGGGCCGGGCAAAGCCGCGAATGCCGGAGGTGTGGCCACTTCCGGACTTGAGATGTCGCAGAATTCCATGAGGCTTTTATGGACAAGAGAAGAAGTCGATAACCGCCTGAAAACGATTATGCAGTCTATACATAGTGCGTCCGCAAAAGCGGCGAAGGATTACGGACAGGATGGCAATTATGTCATTGGCTCAAACATTGCCGGATTCCTCAAAGTTGCGGACTCGATGATGGATCAGGGACTTGTTTAAGCGGTAAAACACAGAGTATAAAAATCCCCCGCGGTTAATCATGTCCGCCGGGGGATTTTTCGTCCACGAAAAGCAATGGGAATACGATATCGCTGATACAGCACGGGAGCCATACGGCGGCAAAAAGAAATATAAATATCACGGGATATAAATACCATTGATAACCCGCTCCTTTAGCCATGATTATATGGAAAAGGGAAGCCCATGTGCTTACAAAAACATGACCGCTGTGGGGAAATTTTGTTCCGGGATAAAAATACGCGATTGCGATACCGGCTATCGCCAGAGGATTTATCAGCCACCATTTTTCGATAAACCCTATGTGGGTGTGCCTATCGGGCATTTTCAGTATCCATTCGGCAAAATACGGAATAATGGAGTCGCTTAAGGTGGCTATTCCTATCGAGCCGATATATCCTATCGCAAACAGCCCGAGCAAACTGCATTTTCCTTTGATTTTCCCGCATTTGTAGATTTTATACATTGAAGCCGTAACAAGCGCGCTTAATATTACGTGTGCCGGATGCAAGATATAAAAAATGTTATATGCGGTTTTCTCAGGGATATTCTGAAAGATAAACATCAGTGCTATACCCGAAACGGCTCCCGCGACAGTGAATGGGGCGTGATTCTTCAGTTCTTTGGTTATTCGCCCTGCTGTTACCATCTTTGCCTCCGGCATAAAGTTTGTTCTTGGGAAAATAAAACGGTTTTTACAATAAATATAATATCAGATAATCGCAGAAATGGGATTTTTTTTGTTAATACCCCGAAAAGGGTATATAATGAAATGCGGCGAATAGACCTGAAAAGTAAAGAAGGAGAGACGCGATGAACAAAAACGTACGCGGTATGAGAAGCGATGCGGCAAAAATTATAAAAGAATCCATTGAATCCGTTGACCCCGCGGCGGCTGTCAGGCGGATGATAAAACTCGAAGGACAGGACATTTCGGCGGGGCATAGAAAGATAAAACTTAATAATGCCGGCAATATATACGTTATAGGGTTAGGGAAAGCTTCCGCTCAGATGGCGCGTCCGCTGGAAAAAATACTCGGCCCTCGATTGTCCGGCGGAATAATAAACACGAAATACGGCCATGGCTGCCGACTTAAAAAGATAAAGATAAATGAATGCGGGCATCCTGTTCCCGATAAGAACGGATTAAAAGGTGCCACAGAAATATGCGATTTTGTGAAACAGGCCGGAGCGGATGATATTGTGCTTTGTCTTATATCCGGCGGCGGTTCCGCGCTTTTCCCCCTGCCTGCCGCGGGTATTGATTTTTCCGATAAGCAGAAAGCCACGCAGCTTTTATTGAAGTCCGGCGCCGACATACACGAAGTTAATACTCTGAGAAAACATATTTCTTCCGTTAAAGGCGGACGGCTTGCGGAATTGATAAGTCCCGCCAGAACAATATCCCTGATACTTTCCGATGTTATAGGGGACGATATGGGTTTTATCGCTTCGGGAGTAACGGCTCCGGATACCACAACATTTAAGGATTGCATCGGTATCATAGAAAAATACAACCTGCGGAAGAAGATGCCTTTTTCAGTTATGAAGTATCTTGAAAAAGGAGCAAAAACCGCTTCTATGGAAACACCGAAACCGGGAAACTCTATTTTTAAAAAAGTAAACAATGTCCTTATAGGGACTAATTTTCTTGCCTGCGCCGCGGCGGTAAACAAGGCGAGGGAAATAGGGTATAACACATTGCTTCTTTCCACAGTGATAGAAGGGGAAACGAGAGATGTGGCAAAAGTCCATTCGGCGGTTGCAAAAGAAGTTTTGATGTCGGATAATCCTGTTAAAAAACCGGCATGTATAATATCCGGGGGGGAAACCACTGTTACCGTCAAGGGAAACGGCAAAGGCGGGAGAAATATGGAGTTCTGCCTGGCATGCGCCGGCCATATAAGCGGTTTCGGCAATATTGTCATAGCGAGTGTCGGGACCGATGGTACAGACGGTCCGACCGATTCCGCAGGCGCGATCATAGATTCAGGGACTTTTAAAAAGGCATTGAATAAAAAATGCTCTCCCGGAGAATATCTTGAGAACAATGATTCATATAATTTCTTCAGGAAATGCGGAGGCCTTTATATAACAGGCCCCACAGGCACCAATGTGATGGATATAAGGATTGTCCTGGTTACATGATTTGAAAGGAATCTGAAAATGTCACCGCATAAATATAAGGATAAAAGCCATAAAAAAATCGCGATGATACATTATTCCTATCCTCCGATTATCGGCGGTGTTGAATCTGTTATGGAGGGACATGCCAGCCTTCTTTCGGAGATTGGTTATAAGGTTAAGATAATTACGGCTTCGGGAGGAGAGACAAACCTCAACAAAAATATTGAAATCGATAGACTAGAAGAAATATGGGGGGGGAACCCCATAGTCAAAAATTCGTTCAGCAAGAAAGGCAGGGTCAGAACAGATATCTTTAACTGGTCGAAAAAACTGATGAAAAAGAAACTCGCAAGCGCGCTGAGTGACGTTTCCGTGTGTATTATACACAATATAATGACTATGCATTTCAATCTTGTGCTGACGGCGGCTCTTTACGACCTTATAAATGAGATGCTAAATATTAAGTTCATCGTCTGGACCCACGACTTATCGCTGATAAACCCCGATTATAGAATCAGATTCAAAGATGAATATCCGCAGGTCCTTCTCAGGAAATTCAACAGGCGCGCCAAATACGTGTCAATTTCCGAGGTAAGGCAGAACCAGATGGCGTCTTTGTTCGGCGTAAAAAAGAGTAACATTAAAATAGTTCCCAACGGTGTAGATGTCAAAGGTCTCCTTAATATTGACGGCGACATATGGAAATTTGCTGTTGACCATGGGTTTTTTGAGAAAGATCTTATTGCTTTTTTTGCCACGCGGATTTTGAGAAGGAAGAATATAGAGAAGGGAATGGATATAATTTATGAACTTAAAAAAAGAGGAATGAATGTTCTCTATGTGATAACGGGGCCTTCCGACCCGCATAATAAAGAAGCGGTGAAATATTATAAATACCTTCTGGCTTACAGGAAATCCAGAGGGTTAGAAAAGCACGTAGTATTTATGACAAATGCAAAATCTTCGGATGGGACAAGGCTGAGGATAGATACAAAAAGGCTGAGAAACCTGTACAGGCTTTGCGACATACTCCTTTTAACTTCCAGCCAGGAAGGTTTCGGACTGCCCCTGCTGGAAGCGGGTCTTTTCAGAATGCCGATATTCTGCAGTGATATCAAACCCCTTCAGGAAGTGTTCGAAGAAAGCGCGGTATATTTCGGGTTAAACGAATCTCCGAAAAAGATTGCGGATAAGATTATGAAGGTATGCAGGCAGAGGATAATATATAAAAATTTCAAGAAAGTCATGCTTGATTATTCCTGGCCGGCCATATACCATAAGTATATGCTGAAAATCATCACCTGAAATATTTTTTGATGCTCTCAATCGTGTTTTCTATATTGGTTTTTAATGAGCCCGGTTCGTCGGAAAATATATCTCTGACCTGTGATATGCCCGAATAGTCCGTGATTATGTCAAGCAGTTCTTCGAGAGAACGGATATTTCGGATGCGTTTGTTCTGGATAAAGACTTTTATTTCCAGCCTGTTTCCCAAAAGATAAGGCCCGGTGTAGGTCGCGCGCTCGAACGATAATATAAGTTCCTCAATAATAAGATCAAAGGATTTTTTTGCCGGCGGCGAAGGTTTTGCCGATACTTCTTTGTTTTCCCCGGGATTTTTTAAGGACAGCAGGTTTATCTGTCCGTCTGATTTCTGTTCGACATTAAGAGATTTTATATCCAGAAAAAGTTCAGTGATACGCAGAGTGCTTTTAAAAAGATCTTTCCATGCGAAAGTAGCTTTTATTGTTTCTATATCAAGCATGGGGCTCCGGGAAAATCCTTTCGGGTTAATAATCGTGGCGTTTCGGACGGTGAGACAGGGTTTGAACAGGTTTAAGTTCAGGGATTCTATTTTCAGCGTTAATCCTGATTTTGCCCCGAAAATTATTTCCGCGGATTTTTTGATCGCGAAATCTTTGCCGAAGGTAAGAAAGCACATCAAAAGCAGGGCGAATATCGCGAATTTTAGTTTGCGTTTCTTTTTCATCTGGAATATTTTCTTACACCGCGTGTTTTATGTCAATATCTGATATTTGTTTTTTACGCTTGTCACATATCATATCTTTGATATAATTACCGAAAAATTTAAAACATTTATACGGAGGTTGTTTATGGGAGATAAATTAACGGGAAATGTTATTGTCGGGCAATCAGGCGGCCCGACATGCGTTATAAATCAGAGCCTTGTCGGTATTGTCAGGGAATGTTCGAAATATCCGCAGATGAACAGGGTGTACGGGGCTCTGCACGGTGTTAAGGGAATACTCGAGGAAAATTTCACCGATTTGACCAGGGAAGATATAAAAAACCTTGAAATTGTGGCTAATACCCCTTCTTCGGGTCTGGGTTCAGTGAGAATGAAACCCAAAGAGGAAGACTGTGTCAAGATATTCGAGGTGTTCAAGGCGCATAACGTAAGATATTTTTTCTATATAGGAGGCAATGATACTGCCGAGACGGCTGATATTGTGAACAGAGTCGCGAGACAGAGGGATTATGAGTTAAGGGTTTTTCATATACCTAAAACGATAGATAATGATCTGCTGGTTACAGACCACTGTCCGGGTTTTGGAAGCGCCGCTAAATTTGTAGCCTGCGCTGTTATGGGAGATAACCTTGACAACAGGTCGTTGCCGGGGATAAAGATTAATATCGTAATGGGACGGCATGCCGGTTTCCTTACAGCGGCCACTGTCCTTGCGAGAAAGTATGAAGATGACGGCCCGCACCTCATATATGTGCCTGAAACCGTGTTTGAAATGGATAGATTTGTGGATGATGTCGATAAAGTTTATAGAAAATATGCCCGGGCGGTTATTTGCGTTTCCGAGGGTGTGCACGATAAAGACGGCAATCCCATATTCACTACCGGAGAAAAGGATTCCCACGGGAACGTCCAACTAAGCGGAAGCGGTGCCCTGGGTGATTATCTGGCGGCTGAAATTAAGGCAAAACTGAAAGTGAAAAGAGTGCGCGCGGATACATTCGGTTACCTCCAGCGCTGTTTCCCGGGGATTGTTTCCGAGGTTGATTCGGAAGAAGCTAGAATGGTGGGCGAAAAGGCCGTCCAGCTGGCCGCGAGCGCGAATACCGACGGAAGTATTGTAATAAAAAGGAAGGGCAACGGCTGGCATTATAAAGCCGAATATGACAGGACAGACCTTAAAAATGTCGCCAAAAATACAAAATCCCTGGATGCGAAATATATAAACAAAGAAGGAAATAATATCACCGAAGGATTTATAGATTATGCCGGGCCGCTGGCCGGAAAACTTCCCGAAATAGGCAAACTTCATATTCATAAAGTGGCAAGAATCCTTAACAAATAATATTTCCCGAAAATAATCAGCTTGACAAAGGGCATATAAATGTTAATATATATATTATTAACATATTAACATTAAACAAAGGAGGGGTTTTATGGAATACATGGAAATCGCTGGGATTATTTCAATGCTGCTTGTTTCATTGATAGGGTGGGCTGTTCCCATAGCCACACTTATTCTGGTTATTCTGATGTATCGTAAAGTAAGAAAGATAGAATCGGCGGTAGTAACCGGGCAGATTATAAATAACAAATAATATTTGAGAGGTAAAATGAGCCTTCAGCATGAATTAAAACTTCCACAGCCTTTTCAAAATAAAAAGCATGAAGCATTACTTAATATTTTAAGAACGGCTGCTTTTCTTTCAAAAAAAGGCGATAGCTTTTTTTCAAAGCACGGAATAACAATGGCGCAGTTCAACTTGCTTATGGTTTTAAAGTATAGCGTTTCCGCGCATCTTACGCAAAGCGAGATAGCTGTCAGGCTGCTTGTTAACCGGGCAAATATAACGGGTCTTATAGACAGGCTTGAAAAAACAGGGTTTGTCGAGCGCATGCCGGACAAAAAAGACAGAAGGCATTATTTGATTACCTTTACCGATAAAGGGAAAAAGATTCTGGATAAGGTTGAAGAAGCGTATGATAAAGAAGTAAATTTAGTCATGAGAGATATTTCGGGCGCAGAAGCTTCGGAAATTATAAGAGTGATGGAAAAGCTCAGAGAGTCTGATATGTTATGAAAGAGATAATATTGCAAACAGAAGATTCCGAAAAGATATATGCCAACTGGCACAGCTCGGGCCACAGAAACTGTATCCTTTTATGCCACGGCTTCATGCAGTATAAGGATTCTCCCTCATTCAGTTCGATGGCTGAAGAGCTTTCGGTATATTTTGATGTCTTAAGCATGGATATGAGGGGACACGGTAAAAGTTCGGGGGTTTTCACATACGGTTCGAAAGAGAAACACGATATAAAAGCCGCGATTGATTTTATGGAAGAGCGGTATGAAAGAGTATATGTTATGGCTTTTTCTCTCGGCGCGTCGGCGTCTCTTGAAGCTGTTCTGGAAAAGAAAACGGTTGATTTTATGGCGCTCGTCAGTCCGCCGTCCTGCTTTCGGAAAATTTTTCCGAAATTCTGGACCGCTTCCGCTTTTAAGACGCTGATGAATAATCTTGGGTCAGGCAAAAAAGTAAGGGGGTTGAATATCTTTCACAGCAAGAAATACAGCGCCTGCCTTTTTTCGGATTTGAAGATCCCCTCTTTGGTTATATACAGCGATAGAGACTGGGTTATAGGCAAAAAACATATTCAGGAGATAAAGAAACATGCCGAAGCAAACGTTGATTTCATTGAGTTTCCCGGAACAGCTCATGCCGAACATATTTTTGAGCAAAATCCGGGCGTTTTTTTAAAAAAGCTTTTGAGACGGATAAGTAAACAGGAAAATAATAATTTTCAGGAGGTGATTTATGAGCAAGTGTCCCATAAGCAGGTATCAATGGGCATGGCTGAAAAAGCATATTGAGTGGTGGGCTTCCCTGAAATTGATATCGGGCGAAGTAGCCGGAAAAATCGCGGATTTATACACCTTTGAAAAAGAACCCGCGGGAAAAAAGGACTCCGCCATGTCCATGCCCGTAAAAGTTTTAACGGTTTTCGGATCGATATTGGTAGGGCTCGGCGTAATTCTTTTTGTTTCATTTAACTGGCAGAGCATGAGTCCGTTTTCTAGAATAGGATTGGTTTCTTTGCTTGTGTGTTTCTGCCATCTCCTTGCCGCGCTGTTTTACGTCGGGAAATACGAAAAAAGCGCCATAAGTTTTTCTTTGCTCGGCAATATAATTTTCGGTGCTGATATTTATCTTGTGGCGCAGGTATTCAATATAATAGGCAGATTTCCCAACGGTATATTTCTATGGGCGATAGGCTCTGCTTTAACGGTTTATCTTTACCGTTCAAAGACGAATTATTTTTTTACATGCGCTCTGCTGGTATTATGGGTTTTGGGGGAATCCATCGGTTATAAAACCGCCAATTACCTGTTCCTTCCGGTTTTGCTTGGTGTTATGCTGCCGCTGGGATACTGGCTTAGATTGAAAACCGGAATTATAATAAGCCTTTTCATTGCATGGTACTGGATGGTCGCAAATTCTTTTATATGGGTGAATTCCTATATTTCCATAATCCAGATAATGCCCTCTTTCATGTTCGGGATACTGGTATATCTTTGCGCTTATGCTCACAGAGAGAAAGAATTTTTTAGGGATTTTGAAACCTGCTACAGGTGGAGCGGTATAGTATTTATGCTGATGAGCGCGCTGGCGTTTGCGAATATCGGCATATTTGAGAAACCGGAGTTTGTTTTAAATATGATAAAAATCCCTTCTTTGATAAGCATGATAACACTGCTCGTTGTCATTGCCGTTCTATTCGGGAAATATTCCATAAACGGCAACGACAAAATATTTATTCCCGTTACGGTGATTTCCGCCCTTTTGTTATTCCTGTTGCCTTCAATGAAGTATTTCAGAATAGTTGCCGTTGCGCCGGTTGTAGTGATATTAACGGGGCTTTACGGAAAGTCGAAAAACCCAGTGTTCCCGATGTTACTGTCTTTTTATCTGCCTTTCTACATATTTTTATACTCTATCCGATGGGAATCGGCACATGCCACAGCTTCTTCTATGATATTACTCGGTGTAATATTATATTCATTTAATTGGTTGTCTTTTAGGGAATCCAGACCGCGGTTGGAATTTGTCTACGGATATACGGGTATCTGTATTGTTTTATTTATATTTTATCTCTTTTCTTTTAATTTTGGTTTGGCCGGTGATCCTTATAGGCGCGGCAAGATAAATTTTGAGTTCTGGATTATTTGGGCTTTGATATTTACATCGGCCGCGCTTTTAACCGCAAGTTCATTGAAGGAAAAGGTGAAACCGAGGTTATTTGAATTTCTCGTTTCGGTTTCGGGATTGGTGTTTTCAGTTCTTATGATACTATGTGTTTATTTTAAAGATCTGGATGTTTATGTGTCGGGAGTATCCAATATAATAATTGTTTTTTTATCTACCGGCATAATTATTACCGGATACAGAGTCAACAAGATGGGGCTGAAAACTGCGGGATTCATTTTCCTTATTGTGGAAATATTCTCGAGATATTTTGATTCAGGATGGGATTTTCTGACACGATCGGTGATGTTTATTTCGGTAGGTGTAGTTCTTATAATAGCCGGCGTAGTTCTTGAGAAAAACAAAGAGAAGCTTCTCGTTAAGGGAGGTATCTGAAATGAAAAAAGTATGGATTGTCACGGCTATGGTTGTAATTCTTCAGCTCGGCTCGATTTATACTATGGCCTTCAATAAGCTGGCGGTGAGGAAATACGGGGTTCCTGTAAAAGTCAGCGTTGAACCTATCGATCCGAGAAGTCTTTTCAGAGGGGATTATGTAATATTGAGATACCCTTTCTCAAGCTTGCGATGCGATGAGATAGGATTGAAAAAACATGAGATGCATGAACTGAAAAATGTTTATGTTATCCTTAAGAAGAAGGGAGACTTATGGGAGTACGACAGGGCATCAGTAAGCAAACCGCCGATTGCCCAAAACGAAGTTTTTTTAAAGGGAGTGGTTGTTTCTGATATGTGGGATTTCTCGGGAAACGGTAGTGTAAGCGTTAAGTATGGCATAGAGAGTTATTTTGTTCCCGAAGGAGAAGGTAAAGAGCTGGAAAAGCATCGCGAAAAGAGAAATTTGAGCGCGGAAATATATGTAAATTCAAGAGGAACAGCCCTTTTGACCGGACTTTTCGCAAAAGGAGAAAGAGTCTCTTTCGAAAAATGATGTGACAAGCATATAAATCTCTATTGACGTAACGGGGTGTGAATGGTATTTTTTTAATTACATCTGTTTTAACACGGGGGAACAGGGAAAACGACTTAAAGGCTCTGCAGGAGGTTTTAGGATGAGAAGGATTATGGTTGTTTCTCTTGTTCTTTTTTTATGTTTCGATAATTCTGCGCCGGCTGCTTTAAGGAGGGTGGGCGCAAGCCCTTCCGGAACGAAAATAAGAGAAATCCCGAAAAAGAAGGAAGAGATAAAGGATATTTTGATTCAGGGGTTTGAAACCGACCCAAAAACGCTTAAAAAAGGATGTAAAGAAGGCGTCAGATTCGATATTGACAGGGTAAAAGGCAAAACAGGTAATGCCTTAAAAATCCAGTATGACCTGCGCAATCCTCCCGCATGGTGCGAAGTGTATCTTCCCCTCGAAATAATTCCTCTCGATGGCGGGATTTTTACTTTTTATATGAGGGGAGATTCCGGCGGTAATGTCCTTGAATTCAAGCTCGTCGATGAAGATGACACCACTTTTCTTACAAAAGTTCCTTTAAATGATATTTCTCCGGATAAATGGACTCAAAAGACAGTTGAATATGACTCTTTGCATTACGGATGGGGCGGTAGTAATAAGACGTTGGATGGAAAAGTAAGGCTTGGATTGGCTGTCAGTACGGGACATGGACACGAGGGCTATATCGAAATAGATGATCTTTATTACAGTCAGCGGCTTTTCACGCCCGAACTGCAGTTAAGCCAGATAGGGTTTCATCCTGAAGACAAGAAAACCGTTATTATGAGAATCAGGGGGCATGCCGAATCGGGAAAATTTCCCGGAAAAATAAGGATCAGTGTTATTAACGGTGAAACCAATAAAATCGAATTGACTAAAAATATTTATAAGCAGGATTTTAAAGATTGGGAAGGGGTTTATTACAAGGGAGATATATCAAGCCTTGCGAAAGAGGGTGTTTATAGCGTAAGCGCCGTTTTCAGATGCGGGAAGGAGATGTTAAAGGTAGATTCATATCCTTTCGAAATAAGAAAAAATGTATTTGCCGAAAATATAGCGTGGACACAGTGGAATTTTCTTAAACATTTAAGATGCGGCGAGAAATGCCATTTCCAGGATCCCGTGCAGGGTGGATACCATGATACCCTTGATGATATAGGCAAAAGGATGTGGTCGCATCCGCATCTCGTTTACGGCATAGCGAATTATTCTCTGTACAGCCCTGTTCAGGAAAGCAAGATAGAGAAAGGCTCTGTTCCCGATTCTATCGGGGCCTTGAAATATGGAACAAGATTTTGTATCGATATCACGGGAGAAGACGGAAGCGTTCCTTGGAGCGGAGTGTCCCATAATATGAGCTGGGATGATTATTGTTCCAAAATACTTCCGTTGATCGACCTGTCGGAAGATAAATATCCCCGCTACCGCAACAACGATAAGAGCAACGCCGCCGCGGCATTTAACATAATTGCGCTTCTAAATGCCTCCCGGGCGCTGGAAAAATACGACGAAGATCTTGCGGATGAAGCCGTTATGACAGCGGTTAAGAATTGGGAATACCTGAATAAGAAAAATTTCTCAACTTCATTTGATATGGGCTGTTATATATATGCATCCCTCGAAATGCGTAAATATTCCGGCGATGAGAAATATACCGCGAAAATAAAAGAAACAGCTAAGAAAATGCTGAAACTGCAATTTAACAATTATAAGGAAGTCGAAGATAATATATGCGGCGATTTCTATTTCGACAGGAAAACCAGGGATTTCCATTTCCAGTACAAGATGGTTAATTATAATCTCGGAATCTATATGGCGCTTATAGAGTTATGTAAATATCTTGATGTAGGGGACCCTCTTTGGTGGGACGTTTATTACGCCGCCAAAGTTTTTACGGAAAATTATCTGCTGCCGATGGCGGCCAAAACTCCTTACGGGCAGATAGCGATGGGGCTCGAAAAAGAATCCGACGGCAAATGGCATGTTTATTACTTTGCCGGCGACT
>JAQUNG010000055.1 GCA_028717725.1 bacterium
CAAAGTCTGAACCGCCCTTGCCCCCGCCCATGGGAAGAGTGGTAAGGGAGTTTTTAAATACCTGTTCGAAAGCCAGGAACTTAAGTATCCCGAGATTGACCGTGGGATGGAATCTCAGCCCTCCCTTATAAGGACCGAGAGCGCTGTTCATTTCAATCCTGAAACCCCTGTTTACCTGATATTCTCCGTTATCATCCATCCAGGGCACCCTGAACATTATAACTCTTTCAGGTTCAACAATTCTCTCCAGCAATTTCGTTTTCTGAAATTCGGGGCGGCTTTCGATGACAGGTTCCAAGGATTCAAGAACTTCCTCAACCGCCTGATGGAACTCAAGCTCTCCCGGATTACGGCTTTTGACAAGCGCCAGAACATTTTTAACGTAAGACATAAATACCTCCTCTTTGATGGTATCCTTAAACAAAAAGATGCCCTTCCGGTTTAAGGACATCTTTGTCATAACCCGATAAAATCAATCATCACGCCTTTGTGCTGATTGACACGATTTAAAAGCAGGTAATAGTATATATGATATTTTTAAGTGTGCAATAAAAATTTTAAATATCCGGGTTTTTCATATATCTTGACGTAAGATAAACGCTTAATTAGAATAACTTCTATGAAAATAGTGATGGCACAGATGAATCCTGTTGTCGGAGACGTGCCCGGCAATCTGTCCAGGATTGAAAAAACATTAAAGCGTTTCCGCTCCAGCAAACCCGATCTGGTAATTTTCCCCGAATTATTCGTGACGGGTTATCCTCCGAGAGACCTGCTTACCAGCAGATGGTTTGTCAACCTCACTCTCAAAGCAAACGAAAAACTGCTGAAAATATCGAAAAAACACAAAAACACGGGTATTCTCGCGGGCACCATAAACGCGGCAAAAAAAACCGCCGGCAAAACTCTTTATAATTCCGCCGTTCTCTGCCACAACGGCAGATTAATAGCTTCCGTCCATAAAACTCTTCTGCCCGCTTATGACGTATTTGATGAAACAAGATATTTCCGGCCTGCCCGCCGGATTCAGCCTGTGCTGTTTAAAAATAAAAAACTGGGCATTACAATATGCGAAGACGCGTGGAATGCCGGGAAAACAAGCGCGCGCGGCGGCGAAAGATACAGTATCAATCCGGTAAAAATACTCGCCGAACAAAAAGCGGACATGATAATAAACCTGTCCGCTTCACCCTATCAGTTATCCAAGGATAAAACCCGTTTTGACCTTTTCGGCAGGCAGGCAAAAACATCCGACATTCCTTTTATTTTTGTCAACCAGGTCGGGGGAAATGATGAACTGATATTCGACGGCAACAGCATGTTTTTAGACAATAAAGGCCGGCCGATCAATATTTTACCGGCTTTTCGGGAGGCTTATGCGCTGATAGATACGGACACAAAAAAGCCGTGCGTAAAATTCAAACCGATGGATAAAGTTGAATCTATATATAACGCCCTCTCCCTGGGATTAAAAGATTATGTCCGCAAATGCGGTTTCAAGAAAGTTGTTCTCGGTCTTTCCGGCGGCATCGATTCCGCCGCGGTCTGCTGTATCGCAGCCCGGGCTCTCGGAAGAGAAAACGTGACAGGTGTTATGATGCCTTCAAAATTTTCTTCCAAATCAAGCATTGAGGATTCGGAAAAACTCATAAAAAATCTCGGGATAGAGTCGAAAATAATCCCGATACAGGCAATTGTCGACTCGTTTGAATACTCTCTAAAAGCACATTTTAAGAAAACCGCTACCGGCACAGCGGAAGAAAATATTCAGGCAAGAGTCAGGGGCAGTATCCTAATGGCATTATCGAACAAATTCGGATGGCTTGTTCTCTCAACAGGGAATAAAAGCGAGCTTGCGGTGGGCTACTGTACTCTATACGGTGATATGAGCGGCGGTCTGAGCATCCTGTCGGATGTCCCCAAAGGTTTTGTGTACAAAATCTGCGAGTACCTCAACAGGGATAAGACACTTATACCCCGCAACATATTTACAAAAGCCCCTTCGGCCGAACTCAGACCGAAACAAAAAGACCAGGATACTCTCCCCCCATATAATATTCTGGATGAAATAATCGAACTGTACGTAGATAAAAAAATGCCAGTTTCGGAGATCATCGGGAAAAAGCTACCCGCCGATAAGGTAAAATGGGTTGTAAACACAATCAATAAAAATGAATACAAACGAAAACAGGCGGCGCCGGGTTTGAAAGTCACTTCCACTGCATTCGGGATCGGAAGAAGAATGCCCGTCGCGGCGAAATATCTTCTGTAGCGTTTTTACTTATTTTTCGCTTCCGCCGAAAGAAAAACCATTCCTTCCTGTTTTAAGGCATCCACATGAATGAAGGCGGCGGAACCTTTCTTTAATTCCGCTGTGTCTATAACATGCACAGCATCCGCGGCCGGCCCCGAAACTGACGTAAGTTTTTTCAGTTTGTTCCGGGCTGTTTTCAGCATACGGTCATTAAGAAAATACCCTTCTTTCTCTGGAAATACAGCGAGGTATATTATCTCCATCTCGACTAAATCGTTGAAAAAATGTGTGCCCAGCGATATATCCGGCGTAAGATCTTTGCGCATCATTGCGAGTTCGCACAGAACCGCCACATTTTTAATCTCCGAAAAAGAAACAGGAACTCCAAGTGAAGGCATTTTGGTGCCCCATCTGCCGGGCCCTATAAGCATAATATTTTCATTTTTATTTTTCATATTTGTCAATTTGCCTATTAACCTGGCCACAGAATATTTTTCCGATATGGGCATATCGCCGTATTTCTCCGGCAAAACAAATATTATTTTATCTATTTTTCTCAAAGCTGTCTGGCCGATAATAGGCCCGCCGGTCCGGAGAACCATATTGTCTTTGGATATATTATCGGGAGATTTGATTTCTTTTATTTCCCCGATGACCTGGAACGGCCTGCACTGGAGAAGGTTGATTCTATAGTCCTCTTCATTTAAAAAATTGGCCGCGAATTCTATATCAACCGGGTGATTGTAAGCTTTTTCAATCTCTTTCATCATCTGTGAAAGGTTTTCCACAAATGAAGTCTTTGTCAGAAGTTTCTCAAAAGATATCATCCACGGAAAAACATCCGCGATGTTGTATTCTCTGGCTCTCAATTCCATTTCCCTGACTTTAGTCGCAAAAATTTCAATTGGGATTTCAGGGCTTTTTTTCGCTACTTCCTCAAAGTCGCACGATGTCAGGCTGTTTTCCGAAAGGTTAATAACATCCACAACCTTTTGCGCATATCTCTTCACATCATCAAAAGAAGATTCCGGCCTGACAAGAGGGGCGTTGAGAGCGACAATTCTGGTATAATCTTCGTCTCTGCGGTCGACCGCGCGGGTTCCCAGCCCGAATACAAGCCTTATCACTCCCTTCGCCGGGTCTATTTTACTGTTCCAGACGAAAGGGTTGAAAGAGTAGCCCACACCGGCTATCTGAGGAAAATATAAATCTCCGTAAAAAGATCCGGAAACTCTCTGAATCAGCAAAGCCATCTGCTCTTCTCTTTCCAAAATTTTCCTGTGTATGCGGTATGACAACGCATCTTCGCTCATAGTGCTCGCATACACTTTTCTCACTGCGGAAAGGAGATTCTCAATCCTTTCTTCCGGAGTCCCCTGATTCGCGCAGAAAACACTTTCGTACTTTCCGGAAAAAGCGTTCCCGTAAGCGTCTTCCAGAAGACTGCTTGACCTCACGATAAAAGGCGACTGTCCGAAATAGCTAAGCATTTCCTTCAGTTGCTCTATGATATCCCGGGGAAATTTTCCTTTTTCAAGTTTCTCGCGGATACTGCCCGCGTCATCAAATACCTTATCCGAGTATTTAAGGTTATGCTTCTCCCACCAGCACTTATTCTGTATCACATAAGTGTAAAAGACATCCGATCCGAGAAAAAAAGAATCATGCGTCTCGAGCAGGTCATTCCACTTTGGATTTGTCTTTTTCAATATTGCCCTTGAAAGAAGCATCCCTGCCGATTTGCCCCCTATAAGCCCGGTTCCTATCATCCTTTTTCCTATTGAAATCAGATCGGAAATATCAAAATATTTTTCACAGAGCCGCAAAAGCTCGTCATCGCGCGTTATTATCATCTTAATCAACTGTTCTTTCAGCGAGTTAACCTCTTCGCGCCTTTCCCCTCCGGTTTTCTCCATTTTTTTCTGGATATCCTGGGCCCTTATGAAAGTACTGGTCCACGTATCCTGCGGATTTATGTTGCCGTCTATCCATGGCTGGGGGACCTCCGACATAATTTCCGAAACGGTTGCGCTTCTTTTAACCGGGCGGAGAACGTCCCCTTCCCAGCTATGAAGCATATACATCGTGGGCGAATACCGCTTAAATACTTTAAGAGGAAGAAGATATATTTTTTCGCCGCTGCCGAAAACATCCACTACAACCTGAGCCGTACTGTGTATCGCCTTTATGGCAAAAGGGGTATGCTGGTTCCTGAAAAGAACAAAATAAGTGGCTGTTTCGAAATCATACAGATACGGGCAGGTAAGCATAAAAAAATTTCCGAGCATTCTGTCGCTGTACCAGTCGACCGCAAGACCTGAAAGGCAGTCAAAAACATAACAGGCGCCTTTGCCGAATTTTTCGATTACATTAAAAATATCGGATATAAACTGCTCAAATCCGGCGCGCGGGTCAAGGTTGTAGACCTGAGCCTCTACATTTTCCGGCAAAAGAGATGCGTGTTCGGCGAATCTAAAATATATAAGTCTCTTCCCTTCTTTATACGCATGCCTGCAAAACGGCTCCACTATCTGAAAATAATCTTTAATGTTGTCGACCTGCCAAACCACATTGTCTCCCGCAAGGATACCCTGAAGCATCAGATCGAGAGACCGGATTCCGGAACTGAAAAATGATTTATTATCGGAATTATAATTCATATCAGGATATTTTATGCGAAAACAGACAAAAAAACTATTTTTTCTTGACAAAAACATTTAATGATACTATTTTAGTATCATTAAAGAAAGGCTGTCCGAATGAAATTATTGACCCGCGACACGGATTACGCCGTAAGGGCTCTTATTTTCATATGCAAAGCCGGCAGACGGCGCGAAGGCGCGACAGTTACGGCGGATGAAATCATTAAAGCGCTGAAATTGCCCAAAGCGCTTCTCAGAAAATCTCTCCAAACGCTTTCAAAAAATAAAATCCTGATATCCGGCAGGGGAAAACGCGGAGGTTTTTCGTTATCAAAACACCCTTCCAAAATCAATATTGTCGATATTATAACGATTTTCCAGGGCCCCGTTAATTTCACAAACTGCCTGCTGAGAAATACGCCATGCCCTAACAGAAGAATGTGCAAAGTCAGAAAAAAAATACTGAACCTGTCCAAATATGTCAGCAGCGCACTCGAAAAAATAACTTTATCATCTTTATCTTAAAAAGGGAGGTTTTTATGTTTTGCTATCAATGCGAACAGACAGCCGGCGGCAAAGGCTGTACCGTACAGGGGGTGTGCGGTAAAAATCCGGATATTCAAAGCCTTCAGGATATACTGCTCTTCGGATTAAAAGGAATCGCGGCCTATGCTTACCACGCAAGAGAACTCGGGAAATCGGATCCTGAGGTTGATTCCTTTATGCATGAAGCCCTTTTTAAGACCGTCACAAATGTAAGTTTCGACACTCAGGACTATGTAAACATAGTACTGAAATGCGGAAAAACAAACCTCAGGGCAATGGAACTGCTTGATGAGGCCAATACTGAAAAGTTCGGAAATCCCGTACCTACCGAAGTTGAAACAGGCACCAAAGCGGGCCCCGGCATCCTTATCACGGGACATGACATCCTTGATCTATACGAATTGTTGAAACAAACGGAAAACACGGGAATAAATATTTACACTCATTCTGAGATGCTCCCCGCTCACGGCTATCCCGAAATAAAAAAATTCAAACATCTTGCCGGTAACTTCGGCGGCGCATGGCAGGAACAAAAAAAAGAATTCAATGAGTTTCCCGGAGCAATACTGGCAAATACGAATTGTATCCTGATTCCGCCTAAAAATACTTATCTTGACCGTCTTTTTACCTGTTCTATCACCGGGATTGAAGGGGCTGTCCATATCAAAGGCCGTGATTTTGGTCCGGTCATAAAAAAAGCCAAAACCCTTCCTGTATTAAAAGAGAAACCCGGCAAAAAAATAATGACAGGATTCCATCACACCGCAATCTTATCAATAGCGGGCAAAATCGTTAAAGCCGTAAAGGATAAAAAAATCAGGCGTTTTTTCCTCATAGGAGGTTGTGACGGCGCAAAGCCCGGAAGGAATTATTATACAGAACTCGCCGAAAAAGTTCCCAAAGATTGTATAATTCTGACGCTTGCCTGCGGCAAATACAGGTTTAACAAACTCGACTTTGGCGATATCGACGGCATACCGAGATTAATAGATATCGGACAATGCAATAACGCATACTCGGCGATACGGGTCGCGCTGGCGCTGTCAAAAGCATTCAACGCGGGAATCAACGAACTTCCTTTGTCCTTCGTATTATCATGGTTTGAACAAAAAGCAGTTGCAATTCTGCTGACTTTACTTTATCTTGGGGTTAAAGGTATCAGGATAGGGCCAAGTCTGCCTGCTTTCATTACACCGAATGTTCTTAAGATTCTTCAGGAAAATTTTGACATAAAATCAATAAAAACCCCTGAAGAGGACATGAAAGAAATGCTGGGATCTTAAAGGTTTTTTTACAACATGAAAATAAAAGAAGCGCTTTGCAGTCTTTCATACGGAATGTATATTGTTTGTGCGAAAGACAAAAGTAAGCTAAACGGGCAAATTGTCAATGTAGGCGGGCAAATTGTTAATGACCCGCCTATCCTGGGCATCTGCCTGAACACATCAAACTTGACATGCGACATGATTTCGAACACGGACAGGTTTTCTCTTTCGGTCCTTGAAGACGGTGTTTCTCTGAAATTCATAGGCAAATTCGGTTTCAGATCCGGGCGCGATACGGACAAACTTTCCGACACAAAGCATTTTATCTCAGAAAAAACAGGCCTTCCGGTAGTAACCGAAAATTGTATTTCCTATTTCGAATGTGAAGCACTGAGAAAAATAGACATAATGCACTACAGGCTTTTTACGGCAAAAATAATAAACGCGGATATTTTATCCGCGGGGAAACCTCTTACCTATGCCTGTTATCATGAGGCAAAAGGCGGAAAAACGTCAAAGAACGCGCCTACTTATACCGCCGAAACCGGAAAATCCGCGGATAACGCAGATATGAAAGGAGACAAAATGAAAAAATACAAATGCACGGTATGCGGCTATATATATGACCCCGAAAAAGGAGATCCTGAACACGGCATAAAACCCGGAACAGGCTTTCAGGATATTCCGGAAGACTGGGTATGCCCTGTATGCGGCGTAGGGAAAGACCAGTTTGAAGAGGCCTTTTAGGTGAAAGCGGTAAAAATCAAAGAAAACATATATTGGGTCGGCGGAATAGACTGGAACCTGAGGAACTTCCACGGTTATATGACCCAGCGCGGTTCCACTTATAACGCCTACCTGATAACAGATAAAAAAACCGTTCTGATAGATACCGTAAAGCACTATCTGTATGACGAGATGTTAGCCCGGATATCAGATATAATCGACCCGAAAAAAATAGATTATGTCATATCCAACCATGTAGAGATGGATCATTCGGGTTCTATTCCCCGGCTTACAGAGCTTATCCCCAACGCAACGGTTGTCACATCCTCCCCGGGGGAAAAAGGACTCAGGGCACATTACGGGAAATCATGGAATTTTAAAACCGTTAAAACGGGAGATAAAATAAATATAGGCGCGCGCGAGCTGACTTTCGTAATGGAACAAATGGTCCACTGGCCTGACAACATGGCAACTTATTCCGAAAAGGATAAAATAATTTTTTCAAACGACGCTTTCGGGCAGCATATAGCTTCTTCGGAACGCTTTGATACCGAATATCCTCTTGACATACTGATTGAAGAAGCCAGAAAATATTATGCGAATATCGTTCTTCCATACGGCTCCCAGGTGCAAAAGGTGCTTGAAGCTTTAAAACCTTTTGAAATCGATACGATCGCGCCAAGCCACGGGATCATATGGACAGAACACATCCCAGAAATCTTAAATGAATATGTCAAATGGGCGGGGAACCAAACTGAGGGAAAATGCACCATAGTATACGACACTATGTGGCAATCCACAGAAAAAATAGCTATGGCAATCAAAAACGCATTTGAAAATAAAAACATCAGATGCAAGATATACAACCTAAAATTAACCCATATATCGGACATTATGTCCGATGTTATCACTTCAAAATATATCTGCCTTGGCTCTCCCACCTTAAACAATAATATCCTGCCCACAGTCAGTTCTTTTCTAACCTACTTAAAAGGGCTTGCCCCGAAAAACCGCGCCGCGCTCGCATTCGGTTCATTCGGATGGAGCGGGCAAAGTGTGGGAATAATCGAAAACATTTTCAAAGAAATGGGATTAAACCTCTTGGACAGCATAAAGACACAATATGTGCCGGATGAAAAAAAACTAAAACAAATAACGGAAGACATCCAAAACCAGATAGGAGGCAATAATGGCTAAGAGTCTCAAGGGAACCAAAACCGAAAAAAATCTGATAGCTTCATTTGCGGGAGAATCCCAGGCGAGAAACCGTTATTCTTATTACGCTTCTGCGGCCAAAAAAGACGGGTACAAGCAGATAGAAGCCATTTTCCAGGAAACAGCCGATAATGAAAAAGAGCATGCGAAACGGTTTTTCAAACTTCTGGTGGACGGACTCGGAGCCTGCAGAAAACCCGTAACGGCAAAAGTTGAAGCGGAATACCCCGTTGAACTGGGAAATACTCTGGACAACCTCAGGGCGGCGGCAGAGGGTGAAAATGAAGAACACACGAAGCTGTATCCGGAAGCCGCAAAGATAGCGGACGATGAAGGTTTCCCGGAGATAGCCGCCCAGTTTAGGAAAATCGCCGAAGTCGAAGTAGCTCACGAAATAAGATATCTTAAACTGGCCGCTAATATAGAAAACGGGAAAGTGTTCAAAAAAGAAACACCCGTAAAATGGAAATGCAGAAACTGCGGATATATTCATGAAGGAGCCGAAGCGCCTGAGAAATGCCCCACATGCCTGCATCCCCGGGATTATTTTGAACTTCAATGCGAGAACTATTAGAGCTATACAATTCAAAAAAAACGGCTATTCGAAAAAGGCTGTCGGAATTCAGGGCTCTGCGGAGGAAATCCCGAAAAAAAATTTTCACGGAGCTCTGTTTCTGCCTGTGCACCCCGCAGTCAAAAGCGAAGGCAAGCGCAAAGGCTATCTCCCTCCTTGGTAAAAAGAGTCTGCTTGAAACAGGCGCTCAAAACCGCATAAGCCGCATTCTGAAAAAATCAGGAGTGAGGTTTCATAACAACAAGAGCCGTTTCATCGTGACGGCGAGAAGTTGTTTTTCCGCGGAGTTTCTCCCGGACAGCGATGCTGAAACAACCACCTACGAAGAAAGTTCGAAGGCAAGGGACCTTCTGGTAAAAAATATAAAAGGCCTGGGATACAAGGAGGCCAGCCATTTTTTAAGGAATATCGGTTATGGCGATGAACTTGCGATACTCGATGTTCATATCATGAAAAATATGGCAAACCTGAAAATAATAAAATCCATACCGAAATCCATAACCAGGAAACAATATCTGCTTATGGAAAAAAAACTCAGGGTTTTCTCGCGGAAGTCCGGAATACCTCTCAACGAACTTGACCTGCTCCTGTGGTCTAAGGAAACAGGTGAAGTATTTAAGTAATGCAGGACTAAACAGTTGAGCAGTTTAGAGGTTCAGCAGAAAAGGTTAAGTTTAAGGCTTAGGAAAAACAGCAACCAATTCTTAACCTGAACCTTATTTACTACTGCGGTTTTTTCTCATCTCATAGGAAAGAATAATGGCTTCCGAAATTTCCCTCATCGTTTTCCTGTTGTCCATGGCAAATTTCTGTATCCTGCCGTAAGCTTCCTGTTCTTTCAACCCCTCTTCCTGCATCAGGATGCCTTTTGCCTTCTCAACTTTTTTCCTCGCTTCAAGTTCTTCCTGAATAACCCTCGTCTTGACCATAAGTTCCGTGTTTTCAATCGCAACAGCGGCCTGATGAGCAATGCTTTTCAGTATATTGATTTCACCATATGTAAATTCATGTTTCACCGGAGTATAGCAATTTATAACGCCGATAACTTTCTCTTTAACTATGAGGGGGACGCATAACAGTGATTTTAGTCCTTCCTTCATGGCTATTTCCCTGTATTTGTAATCTTTAGCGTCCATAAGATCTTTCACTACTATGGGTTTCTTTTCTTTGACGGCTTTCCCCGCTATACCCTCGGTTGTTTTCAGAGGAGGCTTTTTGTTGTATTCTTCACTTACGCTCTGGGATGCCCTTACGACAAATTCCTGTTTTTTTTCATCTATCAGGAGAAGCGAGCATATCATGGAATTCATTACCTGAGCAGTTACGGCAACGATAAGCTTAAGTATATCCTCAAGATAGTTATCCGAAGCGATAGCCTTGCTTATCTTGAACAACGCTTCAAGCTGGTCTTCATACGATTTTTTTCCGGAAGGCATACCGAATATCTCCTAATTAACCCCTCAATCCCCGAATTTGCCGCTTACCGTATCAAATATTATCATTTCAGACCTGCATTGTCTATCGGAGTCATTATTTTCTAACAACTCCGGACAGATAATTGTCCATGGATTCGGCGGCCTTTCTGCCCTCGTCAAGAGCCCAGACAACAAGGGATTGACCTTTGCGGGAATCTCCGGCGGAAAAAACTTTTTCAACGGAAGTCAGATAATTTTTATCCGTTTTTATATTCCCTTTATCATCTTTGCGCAGTCCCAGATCGGAAACAATACCTTTATACTCAACATGCAGAAATCCGATTGCAAGTATCACCATATCGGCGGCAATTTCAAATTCGCTTCCTTTTATTTCTTCCATTACGGGGCAGGCTTCGCCGGGTTTTCGGGAAAAATCAACCCTGACGCATGATATTTTTTCAACCCGGTTCTTGCTGCCGCAAAATTCTTTCACCGATACGCTCCAGTTCCTTTCCGCTCCTTCCTCATGACTGGAAGAAGTTTTTAGTATCAACGGATATAAAGGCCATGGATGTCTGTCACTCCTGCATTCATCGGGCTTCGGCATAATCTCAATTTGCACAACGCAGGAAGCTCCCTGTCTGTTTGCCGTCCCCACACAATCTGAACCAGTATCTCCCCCTCCTATAACAACAACTTTCTTGTCTTTTGCATCGATTATTTTCCCCTCTACCTTCTCGCCCGCGACAATCCTGTTCTGCTGGCAAAGATAATCCATGGCAAAATAAATCCCTTTTAAACTTCTTCCCTTGATTTTAAGGTCCCTTGGTGTCCCAGATCCAAGACACAGACAAACCGCGTCAAATTCTTTTAACAGTTTGCTGGATTCATATTCTTTCCCGATTTCAATATTTGTTTCAAAACATATCCCTTCTTTTTCAAGAATTTTTATCCTGCGGTCCAGGACATGCTTTTCCAATTTAAAATCCGGTATCCCATACCTTAATATCCCGCCGGGTTTCAAATTCCTTTCAAAAACAGTCACATTGTGCCCCCTTTTATTCAGGTTTGCGGCGCATGACAATCCGGCCGGACCGGAACCTATAACAGCTATTTTTTTTCCTGTCCTTTCCCACGGCGTACGGGGCACGACTAACCCCCGCGAGAAAGCTTCCCCAATTACTGCAAGTTCATTTTCTCTTT
>JAQUNG010000056.1 GCA_028717725.1 bacterium
CGTCTCCCAGAAGAAATACGGATTTATTGGTCGATAATACAAATTCGTCAACATAATTTCTTACCCTTCTTCTCACTTTTTTTGCCAATTTCATCAATCCCGGAATATCTATTTCGACATTGAAATGACCTGAATTGCATATGATGGCCCCGTTTTTCATTTTTCTGAAATGAACGGGCCTCAAAACATTGATATTTCCCGTCAGTGTGCAAAAAACATCGCCTATCGGGGCGGCTTCATCCATCGTCATCACTCTCATTCCGTCCATTGCGGCTTCTAGCGCCTTTATGGAATCAACTTCAGTGACAATGATATTGGCGCCCATGCCTTTTGCGCGCATGGCAAAACCTTTACCGCACCAACCATATCCCGCGATAACAATATTCTTGCCGGCAATTAAGATATCGGTGGCCCTTATGATTCCGTCCAGCGTGGACTGTCCGGTACCATATCTGTTGTCAAAAAGATATTTTGTTTCGGCATCGTTTACGGCTATAATGGGAAATTTCAAGACACCGGCTTTTTCCATCGCCTTTAACCTTACCACACCGGTAGTAGTCTCTTCCATCGAACCTATTATTTTATCGTGTAATTGGGGATGCCTTTTTAAAATTTCCGATACCAGATCGGCCCCATCATCCATAGTAACATTCGGTTTGTGTTCAATAGCCGATTTGATGTGCTGGTAGTAGACTTTATTATTCTCCCCTTTGACGGCGAAAACAGGAATTTGATAATCATATACAAGGGAAGCCGCCACATCATCCTGCGTAGAAAGCGGGTTGGACGCGCACAACACGATATCCGCCCCTCCCGCCTTAAGCGTCCTGACCAGATTGGCCGTCTCCGCGGTTACATGAAGACAGGCCGACATTTTAACGCCTTTAAGCGGTCTCTTTTTAGAAAAACTTTCCCTTATATGAGCCAACACAGGCATATCGTTATTGGCCCACTCTATCCTCTTTCTGCCTTCCGCGGCCAATTTGATGTTTTTTATATCATATTTCATATTTTACTCCCTGCTTACACACCTAATTTTCTTTTTAATATCGAAACTTTATCGGTTTTCTCCCATGTGAATTCCTTAAACCTTCTGCCGAAGTGTCCGTAAGATGCAGTTTTCCCGTATATAGGCTTTTTAAGTTTCAAATGCCTGATAATATCGGCGGGTTTCAGTGGGAATGTGTCCCTGACGGCTTTTGAAATCTTATCGAGGGGAATTCGGTTCGTATGAAGACAATCTATTAAAACAGATACAGGCTCGGGATATCCTATCGCATATGATAACTGGACTTCGCATTTTTTTGCTATACGCGCGGCGACAATATTTTTTGCGATATATCTCGCCATATATGTAGCGCTTCTGTCGACTTTCGAAGGGTCTTTCCCTGAGAACGCTCCGCCGCCGTGCCTTCCCATTCCGCCATAGGTATCGACTATTATTTTCCTTCCGGTCACACCCGTATCTCCGTGCGGTCCTCCGATAACAAATCTTCCGGTGGGATTGACAAATATCCTGGTCCTACCATCCATATATTCAGGAGGAATCACATGTTTTACAACCTTAGATACTACCGCTTTTCTCAATGCGCTGATTTTCATAGGCTTATGCTGTGTAGAAACAATTATGCTGTCCACTCTCACAGGCTCGCCGTCGCGATATTCCACGGTAACCTGACTTTTCCCGTCCGGACGCAAAAAACCGAGTATATTCTTTTTTCTCACCTCTGCCAATCTCATAGTAAGCTGATGGGCAAGCATGATGGGTAAAGGAAGGTATTCTGGTGTTTCATCGCACGCATAACCGAACATCATTCCCTGGTCCCCGGCTCCCTGCTCTTTAAATGTGCCTTCTCCGGGAGTAACGCCCATGGAAATGTCGGGTGATTGTGTATGAACTGCTGATATTACCGCACATGATTTGTAATCAAATCCCATTTCGGAATCGGTATAACCTATTTTTTTAATCACATCTCTCGCTATATCGGAATAATTTATATGGACGCTGGATTTCTTCGTAATCTCGCCAGCAATAACTACCAGCCCTGTCGTAACAAGTGTTTCGCAGGCAACCCTAGCATCCGGGTCTTCGGTTAAAATAGCATCGAGTATTCCGTCTGAAATCTGGTCACATACTTTATCCGGATGGCCTTCGGTAACCGACTCTGAAGTAAACAGAATTTTTTCCATAGCAAGACTCCAAAATATAATGATTATTGTTTCAAGTATAAAAACAGTCCGACATACTATAAAAAAATACTTCTTATAAGTCAAGCGGTAATGAAAAAGTGAAAAGATGTTTACATTAAACTTTTCAGACTGTCGGAACCAGAATATGAAAGACTGTAACTTGCCTGGGAAGCTAATTCCGGAGCCACTTTCTTAAGAAGCGTTCCCGCGAGCCTTCTGACCTGAGAACTCATCCTGCATTTTAACGCCTTTTCCGAAAGCATACTGAGTTCCTTGAAAGAAGAGCTTCTTACCACTTTTTTTATTTCGGGCACGATTATGGAGCTGGCACTCAATTCATCTATCCCCATACCCACAAGAAGTAACGTCATTTCGAGATCTCCCGCCATTTCTCCGCACATTCCAACCCATATATTTTCAGCATGAGCATTGTCTATAACTTTGCTTATCAATCTTAAAACCGCCGGATTCGCGGGTTCGTAAAGATAAGCTACTTTCTCATTCACCCTGTCTACAGCAATCGCATATTGTATCAGATCATTTGTGCCTATACTGAAAAAATCGACATGTTTTGCGATAATATCGGAAGTTATCGCCGCCGAGGGTATTTCTATCATAGCCCCTATTTCAATTTCTTTATCGTAAGCGATCTTGTTTTTGTCCAGGCCGTTCTTTATTTCTTCCAAGATTTTATTTGCCTTAATAACCTCGTCGGCGCTGGATATCATCGGATACATCAACTTAATATTACCGACTGAACTCGCTCTCAAAATCGCTTTCAGCTGTGTCCTGAAAATATCCTGTCTTTCAAGACAGAATCTTATAGCTCTCCAGCCGAGGAAAGGGTTCATTTCCCTTGAAGCTCCCAACTGGGGGAAAATTTTGTCTCCTCCAAGATCGAGAGTCCTGATTATTACCGGATTGGGATATATCTTCTCCGCAACTTCTTTATAAGCCTGGTATTGTTCCTCTTCCGAAGGAAGGTCTTTCCTGTTTAAATAAAAAAATTCTGTTCTGTATAATCCTATACCCTCAGCTCCATGGGATAACACGGAATGGACATCCTGATGGAGTTCGATATTGGCCGAAACAGTCAATCTGTAACCGTCAAGAGTTTCAGCCGGCAGGTTTTTTAATTCGGCCAATTTTTCGTTCAGCCTGTCAAGCTTTGAAATTTCCGACGAATATTTGCCCTGAGTCCACTTTGACGGATTAACAGTCACTGTTCCATGACTTCCGTCTATTATTATTTTATCGCCGCTTTTGACTTTCTTGCTTATATCCCTGAGTCCTACAACAGCCGGAATTTCCAAAGACCTGGCCATAATAGCGGTATGGGACGTCTTCCCCCCTATATCGGTGACAAAACCCTTGACCAGTTCTTTGTGCATCAAAGCAGTGTCCGATGGGCTAAGGTCATATGCCACAATTACAACTTCTTCGTTAAACGCGGACAGATCCTGTTTTTTGCGGCCGAGCAGATTACACAACACCCTTTTGGTAAAATCCCTTATGTCGGATGCTCTTTCTTTAAGATAGTCATCCTCCATCTTCGAAAAAAGTTCTACATATTTCTCGCCAACCTGCTGAAATATATATTCAACATTATATTTCTCTTTTTCCAGCCTTTTGATGACCTGTTCGATTACGGACCTGTCTTCAAGAAACAGCAGATGCGCATTGAATATTTCCGCGTGTTCCGCCCCCATCTGTTTTGCAATTTTATCCTGTATGCCGATAAGTTCATGGCGTGTCCTGATAAGAGCCTCTTCAAACCGGGCTATCTCATTCGGAATCTGCTCTTCTTTAATCTTATACTTGGAAACAACATCCTCTTTGCTGTCATAAAGATAAACTTTTCCCACCACAATACCCGGGGAAACTGGAATTCCTTTATAAACAATCTCTTTTTTACCGTCTTTCATTCTTCTCCGAATTTATTGATAAAGAGTTTTTCCAGTTCATTTACAGCTGTCTGCGCATCGTTGCCTTCGGCTATTATCTTTAATTTAGAGCCTTTGGCCGCAGCAAGCATCATAACGCCCATAATACTTTTTCCGTTAACCATTTCACCGTCTTTCGCTATTTTCACTTCGGAACTGAACCTGTTCGCGGTCTGAACCAGCATAGCCGCGGGCCTGGCATGCAACCCGAGTTCATTGACTATCTCTATCTCTTTCTCGATCTTGTTCAAATTTCCGTTTTCCATTTCAACGCTCAGATATTAATTATTTCTATTCTGCGCTTTTCCAGATAATCTTTTGCGGTAAAAACACTTTTTCTTCCGGTGTTAGCTATCCTATCCGCCAACTTCTGAATGTTGGTCTCTTTCCTATGAACCGCAAGGTCCATAAGCATCGGGAGATTAATTCCTGTGACTATCATCAACTTATTGTTCTTGCTTTTAAGGCGCATGCCGATATTGGAAGAGCTGCCGCCAAAAACATCCACAAGAATCAATACACCGTCAGGCGAATCGACACTTTCAACAGCATTGACGATGTTCTTTTCTATATCTTTCTGTTTGTCGTTGGTAAATTGGCACACTATAGCCAATTTTTCAATTTTTCCGACTATTTGTTCGGCGGCCGCAACCAAATCCTTAGCAAGATTCCCATGAGCCGCTATAACAGCGCCAATCATATTTGCCCGCCTTTTCTTTTTTCGGCGGACTTACAGCCGTTCATTCTTTTTATCAACGATTCATTAAGGTCTTTCGCCGAATTCCTGCCGAGTTTTCTCAACCGGTAATTGAGCGCGGCCGTTTTAATCATCAGGGCCATATCCCTCCCGGGTTTGACCGGAAGGAGAATATGGGGAAGTTTTATCCCGAGCAGGGTATAATGCCGTTCTTCCATGCCTAATCTGTCATACTCGCGCTCAGCGTCCCAGTCCTCGAGGGAAACAACCATATCTATCCTTTTGAACTCTCTCACCGACCCGGCGCCGTATAAAGTCTCTATATTAATAATGCCCAGACCTCTTATTTCCATATGATATTTTGTTACTTCCACACATCTGCCTATCAGATCTTTCCTGTCATGAAGTTTTATCCTGACCACATCATCGGCAACCAGCCTATGTCCTTTGTCGATAAGAGCAAGGGCGCATTCGCTCTTGCCGACTCCGCTTTTCCCTATAATCAGCACACCTATACCGTATACCTCGACAAGGTTCCCGTTCATGGTAATCTGAGGCGCAAACTTATCCTCCAGATAAAGAGTAGCCTCATTGATAAGCGATTTCGTTATCGTTCCCGATCTGAACAGCGGAACCCCGAAATAGTCGGCATATTTAATCATCTCATCAAAAGGAACAAAATGCCTTGATATTATGCAACAGGGAAATTTTTGCGAAAAAAACTTTTTAACCCTGTTCTTCCTGTCTTTTTCCTCCAAGGTCTTTAAAAAAGACATTTCAACAAAACCGATTACCTGCACGCGGCGAACCGCAAAAAACCCGTAATATCCGACAAGAGCAAGTCCGGGCCGGTTCAAAGTGGATTCTTTGATTTTTTTTCTGAGACCTTTCTTTCCCGCAACCAGTTCGAAATCCAAATGATCCCTGAGGTTTTCATAAAATTCTTTGACAGTAACAGTAAGCATCGGGAAATCCGCCATTTATTGGTTTTCGGTATATTCAATCTCTATATCTTTAACGGGACGATTTTTCCTGTCGTGAAATTTATCTTTTAACCTTCTGAGTTTCTGTTCCACTTTGTCGATGAGAGTATCTATCGATTTATACATATCGTCGCTGACTTCTTCAAGATGAAGGGAAAAATGGGGCCCGTTCAGATTTACTTCGGCTTTCTGTCTGTATTTTTCCACATCCATAATTACGTGCGCATCGGTAATTCTCAGTTCATATTTGTCTATTTTGGAAAATTTATCTCTGGCATATTCTTTCATTGGGTCAGTAATAGAAACATGTCTGCCTGTAACGCTAATATTCACCGATTAAACCTCCTTTTTATCTATCACAGGGAATTTAACAAAACACAAACTGTTTTCAGCTTATTATAATATAGTTTAGCCGCGGTTTTTTAACAAGAAAATTATGCAAGGCTACATCGTAAATCCGTGTCCAAGATAAATGTTTCTGGCTTGAGGGTCGTTTATAAGTTCTTGCGCCGTACCGGATAAGAGAATTTCGCTATTATACATAATGTAAGCCCTATCGGTGATTGCAAGCGTTTCTCTCACACTGTGGTCGGTAAGTAAAATCCCCAAACCCTTCCTTTTAAGATTTTCGATTATCTGCTGAACCTCAAAAACAGCTATGGGATCGACACCGGAAAAAGGTTCGTCCAGCAGTATACAAGAAGGATCGGTAACAAGGGCCCTTGTAATTTCAAGCCTTCTCCGTTCTCCTCCCGAGAGGGTATATGCTTTACTCCTAGCCAATTTATCCATATCAAGTTCGGCAAGCAATCTGTTTAGCCTTTCTTTTCTTTCCCTGTAAGTCAAACCCAGCGTTTCCAGAATCGCCATAATATTCTGTTCAACGGTCAAATCCCTGAAAATAGAAGGCTCTTGAGAAAGATACCCGATACCTTTTTTTGCCCTAGCACACATAGGCAGCCCGGTTATATCGTTATCATCAAAAATCACACGTCCGGAATCAGGCCTTATAAGACCGACGACCATATAAAAAGTTGTGGTTTTACCTGCTCCGTTGGGTCCCAGCAGTCCCACTATTTCACCCCTGTGAATATTAATTCCGACCTTATTGACAACTGTTCTCTTTTTATAACTTTTGCACAACTTTTCCGTCCTAAGAAGTCCCATAAGCCATCCTAAAAAATGGTCAATTCTTTCATGTTTTTGTTGCGTTCGGGGAAAATCACAAGTTTCGCGCCCGGTTCGCAAACCATCCTGTTTTCATCTATAAAAAATATTATTTTTTCGCCCGCTAATGTATCCGTGCCCCTGTTGACCACAGGATTATCTTTTAACACAACCGTACGGCTATCCATTAAAAAAACAGCTTCCCCGCAACTGGCTGTTTTATCTTCCTGCTTAATCACAACACTTCCAAGCGCCTCTATTCTCTCTATCTTTTTTTCATCTTTATTAAAGATTATTTTTATCTTATCCGCCCTGATTGTCCCATACTTGTCTTCGACAAGGACATTCCTGTTTAATATGACAATATTGTTGTTATAATCGACGTTAAGAGGCCCCTCGCATGTGATAACGGTCGGCAATCGTTTGATTTCCGCATCCGCAATATCTTTTGCCGAAGACTTTTCTTCCTGCGCGGCAGAGAAGCCGCAGGTAAACAGCAAAAGAAATAATACAGCCCTGCCCATTATAAAGAAAACTCCTTAAGCTGTTTTTCATTTATTATTATCCTGATACCCCTTTTAACATCGATTTTGCCGGTATCAAGGGAACAGAAAAGTCCGGTCCCGGAAAGAAAAAAATCTTCTTTTTCAAGTTCCAGATAACTGTCGGTTTTAAACTCCCTGTTTTTAGCGAAATAATCCAGATAGTCCGTTTTTACCGTAATTCCACTTTTTGTGGTGATAATAACATCTCCCTCCACATGAATAACCTGATCATCTTTGTTTATCTGTCCCCGGCGCGCCACTATTTCATAAGACTCGGATTCTGACTCAACAGATGCCTTCACATCCTCTATTTCAACGATTCCTTCTTTATTTACCACAGCTTTCCTGCCCTCAACTTTCCACTGATTTCCCTTCTGCTCGACAGGCGATGTGAATATAAAGTTTTTGAACTCTCCTATCGGAATCTGCTCCTCCGAAAAAACAGGCGCGGAAAAACACAAATAAAATACTATTATGGCAAGAAAATTTTTCGGGTTCACTTAAAATACCTTTCGATATCTTTTTCCCATTTGCCCTGTTCCTGAAGAATCATATCGGAAATTTCCCGGACAGCGCCTTTTCCGCCCGGTGTTTTTGTCACATAATTCGCTCTCGCTTTAACATACTCGGGCGCCGACGGAACCGACACGGAAACCCCGGAAGAACGCATCAAAGGAATATCCATAAGGTCATCGCCCATGATACAAATTTCCTCATTATTCACACTCAGCTTGGCTTTCAATTCGGCAAAAGCATCGACTTTATTTTTCAGACCGGTGAAAACCATATCGATTCCCAGCTCTTTTGCCCTTATTTTAGTGCATTCGGAATCCCTTCCTGAAACAATAACAACTTTTATGCCGTTTCTCATCAGCATTTTTATGCCGGTCCCATCAAGGACACAGAACTTTTTTGTTTCCGTTCCATCGCTGCCGATTATTATCGAACCGTCGGTCATCACACCATCCACATCAAGCACGACAACCTTGATCTTTTTTAATTTATCTTCCAGTCCCATATGCGTCCTTACGTAAAAGAATTCCTAATCTATACTCCAAACCTCAACCTCAGACTTTAATATTAATTGCATTTTCACCCTATCCCAAGCAGATCTTTTTCATCTATCAATCCCGCGGGTTTTCCATTTTTGTCAACCACGGGAATTTCGTCGAATCTCCTCTCCTTTATAATCCGGAGAGCTTCCATCGCGAGTTTATTCTCAGATATAACCGTAGGATTCCTGGTCATAAACAATTTCACCGCTTTATTTATAATGTCGGGGCTTTTTTCGATATTCTTTCTTAAATCACCGTCGGTAAAAAGTCCGACCATTTTGCCTTTCCCGTTTACCACCGAAGCACATCCTGCCCGCGCGCGCGTAATTTTCAACAGAACATTTTTCACCAGTTCATCTTCCCGCGCAACCGCAAGCCTGTTGCCGGTTCTCATAATATCCTTCACCTTAAGGAGCTGTCTGCCAAGAGCGCCCCCGGGATGATAAAAGGCATAATCTTCTATCTTGAAATTTTTCGCCTTAAGAAGAGCTATGGCTATTGCGTCGCCCAGAGCTAAGGCGGCGGTCGTGCTGGCTGTCGGCGCCAGGTTCATCGGGCAGGCTTCTTTATTCACGCCGGCATCAAGGACTACATCGCTGTATCTCGCAAGAGTCGATTTCTTATTTCCCGTAACGGCTATGAGTTTAGCTCCTATTTTTTTTATCAGCGGCACAAGTTTTATTACTTCTTCCGATTCTCCGCTGTTAGAAATCGCGATAACCGCATCTTCCTTAAGAACCATACCAAGGTCGCCGTGAATAGCTTCGGCGGGATGCAGAAACAAAGACGGAGTGCCAAGGCTGGCAAGGGTCGCCGAGATTTTTCGACCTATAAGGCCGGGCTTTCCCATACCCGTTACAATAACACGCCCGTTTGATGATAGAATCAGGCTCACCGCCCTGTCAAAATCTTTATCAATTTTTTTATGAACCAGCTTCAATGCATCGATTTCGGTTTTTATAACATTTTTAGCTGTTTTCAAAAAGGACATTTTTGTTCTCATTTTTTTATTATCCTGTCTATATCTTTTAATGTCTTTATCAAATCCGGCAGGTATTTTATATTCAGCATGTTGGGACCATCACATAATGCTCTTGCCGGATTATCGTGAACTTCCATAAAGATACCGTCGCATCCGACCGCCACGCCGGCACGTGCCAGAGGAGCAATAAATTCACTCTGTCCTCCTGAAGAGCCGGAACATCCCCCGGGCAATTGCAGGCTGTGTGTTACATCAAGAACAACTGGAACACCCGTCAAACTAAGAAGGCAAAGGCTTCTAATATCACAAACCAGATTGTTATAACCGAAAGAGTATCCTCTTTCCGTCAAAATGACATTCTTATTTCCGGACGACTCAGCTTTTTCAACTATATATTTCATATCCCATGGAGCGATAAATTGCCCTTTCTTTATGTTCAGCGGTTTTTTAGCCCGGGCTGATTTTACGAGAAGATCCGTTTGCCGGCAGAGAAAAGCCGGTATTTGTAACATATCGGCAATTTCCGCCACCGCGCCAACGTCAGATTCGCGGTGAACATCCGTTACAACAGGAATATCGAATTCTTTTCTGATTTTTCCAAGTATTTTCAGACCCTTTTTTAGTCCGGGACCCCTGAATGATTCCAGTTTCATCCTGTTTGCCTTGTCATAGGAAGATTTAAATATCAGTTTAATCCCCAGGTCATTCGAAATCCGGCAAAGTTTTTCAGCCATAGAAAAACAGTGTCTTTCGTTCTCTATGACACAGGGACCGGCTATAAGAACCAAAGGGTTGGATCCTCCTATCTTAATGCCTCCCACAACAACAGGATTATTCATATCACTTATTCTCCGGCAATATTATCTGTTAGAAATATATTCTTCCGCTTTTTTAAGGTCATCGGGCGTATCGATGCCCAATCCCGAATAATCAACCTTTTCAACATAAATATCATTACCTGATTCCAATATCCTCAACTGTTCGAGTCTTTCAACATCCTCCAGACGCGAATGTGCCATTTTAACAAAATCCCCGACAAAACTTTTCCTCATACAATAAATTCCGAGATGTTTAAGCCACCTTTTTTCCGACGACATATCACGGTAAAAAGGTATTGCGCTTCTGGAAAAATACATCGCGTAATTGTTTTTGTCTATAACTACCTTCACTGTATTGGGATCGGCAGCTTCCTGTTCGCTCGTTGTTTCTGCAGCCGCCGTGGCAATCTGGATTGAGCGGTCTCTGGATAACCGGTTTATCAAAACATCTATTATTTCGGGTTTCATAAACGGTTCATCACCCTGTAAATTGACGACTATCTCGCATTCTCTTTTAAAAACAACCTCGGACACCCTGTCTGTGCCGGATATATGTTTCTTCGACGTCATAACCGCTGTAAAGCCCGCTTCCTCCACGACATCCTTTATTCTTAAATCATCCGTCGCAACAATAACTTCATCGGCGCTTTTAACTTTTTCAGCGGCTTCGCAAACCCATAAAACAAGCGGTTTTTCCCCGAGAAGAGCCAAAGGTTTTCCGGGAAATCTTGTCGACTCATATCTTTCGGGTATAACAATCAGGGTTTTCATTTATAAAACCTTTTCACTTTTTTAAAATATCCACCGCTTCTCTTATGTTTTCGGCGATAAAATCAGGTTTTACACCGCCATTCCGCAATGTCTCCCTGCCGTTCCCGGTTAACACAAGAACTGTTTTACAGCCGGCGTTTTTACCCGTTTTGATATCACTTTCGCGATCTCCGATAAAGAAAGACTCGGCCAGCGCAATACCATGCCTGGCTGCGGCCTGTTTAACCATATAAGGGGAAGGTTTGCGACACAGGCAATTATCTTCCGGCAAATGGGGGCAGATAAGAATATCGGAAATGATTATTCCATGTTTCGCAAACTCCTTATACATTTTATCATGGATCTTCGCCAAATCATCATCCTTAATATATCCTCTCGCAAGCCCTGATTGATTTGTGACGATAAAAATTTTAAACCCCAGTCCTCCTATCTCTTTAAGAGCCTTTACCGCCCCGTCAAAAAACCTGAAGTCTTCGGGCTTATTGATAAATCCGGGATCATGATTCAATGTCCCGTCACGATCGATAAAAACAGCTTTGCCTGAAACCATATTTCGCGCTGTATCCC
>JAQUNG010000057.1 GCA_028717725.1 bacterium
AAACTCGCAGAAGTAGTCACAGGTCTCTGGGGATTTATCTTCCTCTCATCACGACGAACTGCGCTGTCCTGGGAGTGTCGTTCTTAAACATAACGCAATTCGAGGGCGGCTCATACGGATTTGCGAAATCCACCCTGCAGGGATTTTTCGCGGGCATAGGTTTTATGCTGGCAATGCTTATAATGTCGGGAATAAGAGAAAAACTTGAATACGCCGAAATTCCGGAATCTATGAAAGGGCTGGCCATAGTTTTTATCACGGCCGGTCTGATTTCCATCGCCTTTCTCGGTTTTTCGGGGTTTAAACTTTAGGATAACTTATAATGAATTCGGAAGTGATTATTTACTCGACGGGCGTCCTTCTGCTTCTTGGATCGGTGTTCGGCATAGCATTGGCTGTATCGTCAAAGTTCCTGAAAGTGGAGGAAGACCCCAAAATCAGGAAAATCGCGGATATTTTACCCAATATAAACTGCGGCGCGTGCGGGTTCGCGGGCTGTTCAAGTTACGCGGAAGCCATCGTGCTCAAACACGCGAAACCAAACCTTTGTATGCCCGGCGGCGAGAAAACCTCGAAAAAAATAGCCGAGTTGATGGGCATGGCTCCCGATTCCATAGAAAAAAAAGTAGCCGTTATACATTGCTGCGGCGGCGGAATAGGGAAGAAAAAGTATGATTATTCCGGAGTGAAAGACTGTAGGATTATCAATATGGTGGCGGGCGGTTCCGTAGAATGCGGTTATGGCTGCCTGATGGGATACGCGTGCCTGCTCTCCTGTCCGGTGCGAGCCATCGAAAAAAACGAAAACATGATGCCTTATGTCATCAGGGAAAAATGCATAGGATGCGGAAGGTGCGTCAATACCTGCCCGAGAAATCTTATAGAACTGGCCGATACCGCCAAAAAAGTTCACATTCTCTGTTCCTCTCGGGACAAAGGCGCCGAAGTCATCAAAGTCTGCAATGTGGGATGTATCGGCTGCGGCAAATGCGCGCAGGCATGCCCTTTCGACGCCATAAAGATTGTAAACAACCTGGCTGTGATTGATTACTCAAAATGCAGAGTATGCGGAAAATGCGTTGAAGTATGTCCCGTAAAAGTGATATACGATTGGAGAAAAGAATTCACCTTGCCGGGGAAACAGGGCAAAAAGGATCCGAAAAAATGAATTTTGAAAATCTGAAGATTTCAATATCCGCGGGAAATGTGCCCGAGGTGCGCGCCAATGTTGAAGCCCTGCTGAAAACAGGAACAGAACCTCTGGAAATCTTAAATTCCGGATTGATAACGGCAATGGAGGAAATAGGGGAAAAATTCAAAAGGAACGAGGTTTATGTTCCCGAGGTGCTGATGGCCGCGCGCGCCATGAAAGAAGGCGTTTCCATTCTGAAACCACTGTTATCTGCGGACCAACTCGGCACAAAAGGCTGTATCGTTATCGGCACGGTAAAGGGAGACCTTCACGACATAGGCAAAAATATTGTGACGATGATGCTTGAAGGCGCGGGTTTCAAAGTGATAGACCTCGGCGTTGACGTGCCCCCCGAAAAATTCCTGTCAGCGGTCATCGAACACAAAGCCGATCTTGTCGCGATATCAGCCCTGCTGACAACAACCATGCCTTCGATGAAGACAACAGTCGGTGTCCTGAGAGAAAAAGGGCTTCCGAATTTAAAAATCATGGTGGGAGGAGCGCCTGTCACAAAGGAATTCGCGGAAGAAATCCGGGCCGACGGTTTTTCCGAAGAAGCGGGTTCGGCCGTAGACATAGCAAAAAAACTCATTTCCGGTTCCAATCAGGAGGTTTGATCATGTCTTTAATTATCGACGGAAAAAAAATAGCGCTCCAGATAAAAGACGAACTGCGCGCCGCTGTTGCCGATTTAAAAAAACATCACAACACGGTTCCCGGGCTTGCTGTTATTCTGGTAGGGAATAATCCCGCATCTAAAGTCTATGTCTCGATGAAGGAAAAGGCCTGCGCCGAAATCGGTGTTTATTCCGAAAAACATTTAATAGGGGAAGACTCTTCCACGGAAGAACTCATTGGTCTTATAGAAACCCTGAACAAATCGGAAAAAATCCACGGTATCCTGGTTCAGCTTCCTCTGCCGGGTCATATGGAATCGAAAAAAGTCATTGAATCGGTTTCTCTTTCGAAAGACGTGGACTGTTTCCACCCGTATAACGTCGGCAGGCTTCTTACCGGAGAACCTGTCATATCACCGTGCACTCCGGCGGGCATTCAGGAACTGCTCCTTAAATCGGGCATTAACCCCGAAGGTCAACATGTGGTCATACTCGGAAGGAGTAATATCGTCGGAAAACCTCTTTTCGCAATGCTATGCCAGAAGTCGAAAGGCGCGAACGCGACTGTCACATTATGCCATTCAAGGACTAACGACATAAAAAAAATCACATCAGCCGCCGATATCCTCATAGCCGCCATAGGCAAACCGAATTTCGTAAAAGCCGATATGGTAAAAAATGATTCGGTTGTAATAGATGTTGGAACGAACAGGATAAGCGATAAAGCATCGGAAAAGGGATATAAGATTGTCGGAGACGTTGATTTCGAGGATGTAAAAGGCAAAGTCAGGGCGATTTCGCCGGTTCCGGGAGGAGTGGGGCCGATGACTATCGCGATGCTTATGAAAAATACCGTCAATGCCTGCGTCAGCCGAATAAAGGCAACGGGGAGGAAACAGCAGTGATGAACAAAAAAATTACGGTAGTAGGCGCCGGGTTCGTCGGCACCACGTGCGCAAAAAGGATTATAGAAAAAAATCTCGCCGATGTGACATTGATGGATATCGTCAAAGACCTTCCTCAGGGCAAAGCGCTTGACCTGATGCAATCGGCCGCGATTGAAGGGTTTTCAAAGAAAATCACAGGCACCAATAATTACGGGGATACGCGAAAAAGCGATATCGTAATAATTACCGCGGGGTCGGCCAGAAAACCGGGAATGAGCAGGGACGACCTGTTCAAAATCAACTCCGCCATCATATCCGAGGTAGTAACCCAAATATCAAAATTCAGCCCCGGCGCGATAATAATAATGGTAACGAACCCCCTTGACGCGATGTCTTATCTGGCTCTGAAGATATCAGGGTTCCCGCCCGGCCGGGTTCTGGGGATGGCGGGCATCCTGGATTCGGCGAGATACAGCTATTTCCTTTCGGAAAAACTCGGATGCGCTCCGTCGGAAATCCAGTCAATGGTCTTAGGCGGGCACGGAGACACAATGGTTCCCGCGCCGAGGCTTTCGAAATTCATGGGAAAACCGGTAACGGAATTTCTCCCGGCGGGAGAAATCGATGAAATAAACAGGAGAACGCGGGACGGGGGAGCGGAAATAGTAAAGCTTTTAAAGACGGGTTCCGCTTATTACGCGCCTTCTTCTTCCGCGGTTAAAATGGCGGAAAACATCATAAATGACATCCATGAAACAATCCCGTGCAGTGTTTATCTTAACGGCGAATACGGCCTGCGCGACATTTATTTCGGCGTGCCCGTAAAGTTATGCGCCGGAGGTTTAAAGGAAATCGTGGAAATCGAGTTAACCGGCGAAGAGCGGGATAACCTTGAAAAATCCGCCCGTTCAGTCGCGGAAACCATCAATAAATTAAAATAACAATATGTCTCTTATAAAATCATTGCTTCTGGGAATCATGCAGGGTATAACGGAATTCCTTCCCATATCCTCTTCCGCCCATTTGGTTATAGGTGAAAAAATATTGGGGATACAACCCTCTTTTTTCCTCAACGTTTCCATGCACGCGGGGACAATGGTAGCCACGATAATCGTTTACAGGAAAACCATCCGCGAAATAATATGCGGGATATTCCGCAGGCAGGAAAACGAAATAAAATATTTTTCCCGGATTGTCTGCTCGACCATGATATCCGCCGTTACGGCTTTTGTCATAGTATCAGCGCTCGGGGAAGACATGCTTAACCGGCAAAAAACAATCGGTATGCTCCTGTTTGTCACGGCCGGTATATTGTTCCTTTCGGACAGAATAAAAGATTCAAACATCGTAACGCTGAGCCAAACAAGTCTTTTCGGCGCGCTGCTAATAGGAATCGCTCAGGGTATCGCCGTTTTCCCGGGTATTTCAAGGTCGGGTATCACGATTGCCGCGTGTCTTTTCCTGAAAATAGACAGGAGCGAAGCGACAAAATTTTCTTTTATCCTATCAATCCCCATAATCTTAATCGCGCTTGTTTATGAGACAATCTCTTCCCTGGAGAATATCACCGGCGGCAGTTATGATTTCGGAGCCCTGATATGCGGTTTCGCCGCCGCGCTCGTATCGGGGTTAATAGCGATAAAACTGATGATAGCGCTCGTAAAATCAAAGAAATTAACGATATTCGCGGTTTACTGCGTCATATTCGGCCTGGCACTCTTTTTGGTATGACAATATGATAGAAACAATAAAAATCAATAATATCGCGCTTGCCAAGGATATAGAAATACGTTTCGGCAAAGGATTAAACGTAATGACGGGCGAAACGGGAGCCGGGAAATCCCTTCTTATGTCATCTCTGATGCTGGGCATGGGAGAGAAATGGGACAAGAATTATATGAGAAAAGGCGAAGAAAAAGGCTCTGTTTCCATGTCAATAAAGACAGACGGTTCTTTTGCCGACACCTTGAATCTCAGCGAGGCCGGACTGCAGACCGAAGAATCATATATACACATTAAAAGAGACTTCAATTCCGAAGGGAAAAACAGGGTTTTTATCAACTGCAGTCCCGCGCCCATATCAATATTGAAAAAAATAGGTGACAGGATATTGGATTACCATTCGCAGAATTCGCATCAGCTCCTCCTTAACAGCGATTATCAGCTGGAATTGCTCGACATTTACGGGATGGTCGACAAAAAGGAATACAGGAAAATTTACGGAGATTTCACGCTCATAAAAAACGCCTTTGAGGCCTTCACGGAAAAGGGCAAAATCACCGCCGAACTGGCCGAACTCTACCGGTACCAATTAAACGAGATGGAGAAAGCGGCATTGAAACCCGGGGAGGAGTCCGCTCTTGAGAAGGAACTTTCGATTATCTCCAATTACAGCGCCCTGGCGGAACTCTCCCATGAATCGTTAAATATGCTTTATGACGGGGACGACTCGATATTCAACAAACTGGCGCGCGTCTCGAAGACTCTCGGCAGGATAGAGGAAATTTCGGGGGAAAAATTCGATTTAAAGGCTCTTGAATCTTTCTGCGACGCTGTTTCGGAAATCGCCGCGAAAATCAGAAATCTGGGAATGGAATCGGATTTCGACGAGAACCGCCAAAAAAAAATAGAGAACCGGCTTCAGGATATCTATACGATAAAAAAGAAATACGGCCCCGAAATGGAAGATGTGAAGAAAAAACACGCTTTTTTGTCGGATGAACTGCGCGCATATAAATCCTTCGAAGAAGAGAAAAAGAGAATCGAGTCAAAAATAGATGAGACAATGAAGAGATTGCTGAGGGAAGCCGGGGCTCTTTCCAAAAAGAGAAAAATCGCCGCGAAAAAGTTGGCGGAAAACACAATCTCTGAACTGAAAGAAATAGGGCTTGAACATTCACAGTTGACAGTTTCTTTCTCCGGCCGGGAACCCGGGGAAAACGGGACCGACAGCGCGCAGTATATGTTCTCGGCCAATAAAGGCGAAAAACCCCTTCCTTTAAAAGATGTCGCGTCTGGAGGGGAAATCTCCAGGCTGATGCTTGCGTTAAAAACGGTCTTTGCCGAAAAAGACTTCACGCCCGTACTTATCTTTGATGAAATAGACACTAATATAGGCGGGAAAACCGCTGTTTCGGTCGGAAAAAAACTGAAGGAACTGTCTAAAAGCCATCAGGTAATATGTATTACGCATCTTCCTCAAATAGCCGCTATGGCGGACACCCATTTTTATATTTATAAAAAAATAGAACGCGAAAGGACCTGCACGCAGATTAAAAAACTCTGTTACACCGAGAAAGTCGAGGAAATAGCAAGGATGCTGGGGGGAAAAACCATTACGTCAGTAACTTTAGAACACGCAAAAGAACTCTTGAAAATAAACGGGAATGCTTGACAGCGCCGATTTGTTTTGATAAAAGAGGGTTTCATTCGGCGTTCTGTCAAAACAGAATCTTTAAGCAAAAAACAGAGGGTATGATTAAATGCGCGAAACAGACAATATCGGTCTTGCGGGAATAAAAAAATTCAAATCCGGAAAAGTCCGGGATATATATGATATCGGAGATAAGCTCCTTATACTGACCAGCGACAGGATTTCCGCTTTTGACTGCATAATGCCGGATCCAATCCCCGACAAAGGGAAATTGCTGACGGCTATTTCTCTCTTTTGGTTCGATAAACTGTCTTGCATCATAGAAAACCACATAATAACGGCGGACGCCGGAGAATATCCTGATGAGCTTAAAAAATTCAAAAATTTAATCGAGGGGCGTTCAATGCTCGTCAGGAAATGCTCGATAATCCCGGTAGAATGCGTCGTCAGGGGATATCTCGCCGGTTCGGGACTCAAGGAATACAATAGAAATCAGACTGTATGCGGAATAAAACTTCCCAAAGGTCTGAAAAGTTATTCAAAACTGCCGGAACCTATTTTTACGCCGTCCACAAAGGCCGAAAACGGGCATGATGAAAACATAACTGTGGATGAGATGACAAAGCTTGTCGGCTCGGAAACTTCCGATTTCATAATCTCCAAAACCATGGAAATATATAAATCCGCGGCGGAATTTTCGCTTCAAAAAGGTTTGATTCTCGCCGACACAAAGTTCGAATTCGGGATTGCCGGCGGGAAAATAATATTATGCGATGAAGCGCTGACACCCGACTCGTCAAGATACTGGCTCCTGTCAAATTACAGGGAAGGCGAGCCGCAGGAAAATTTTGACAAACAGTTTTTGAGGGATTACCTCGAAACACTTGACTGGGATAAAAAACCGCCCGCGCCGTCCCTGCCCGGGAGAGTCATCAGCGGGACAAAAGAAAAATACATAGAAGCTTATGAAAGATTAACCGGCAATAAATGGCGGTAAAAATCAGAACCCATAAAACATCAAAAGGAGATTGGATGAAAAAAAATCTAAAAAAACACTGCAGTTTCTGCATTACTCTGTTGTCGGCATTTTTCACCGCGGGTTTCGCCGCGGCTTCCGCCGAAGAGATGTATTCCGCAAGGGCGATACCCGCCATATGGTGGATAGCTCCGGTTGCCTCAATACTTGCTCTTCTCGCCGCTTTCCTGTTTTACAGAATGATGATGAAAGAATCCGAGGGCACGCCGAAAATGAAGGAAATCGCCGCCGCCGTCAGGGAAGGGGCTATGGCATACCTCAGGCAACAATATAAAATCGTGGGAATCTTTTTTCTGGTTGTCTTCTTAATTTTCATTCTGATGTCTTTCGGGATAAACGTCCAATCAAAATGGGTTCCTTTCGCATTTTTGACAGGCGGTTTCTTTTCGGGACTTTCAGGTTTTCTGGGAATGAAAACAGCTACAAACGCCGGAGGCAGAACCGCGAACGGCGCGAAAAATTCCCTGAACCAGGGTTTGAAAATAGCTTTCCGGTCCGGCGCAGTCATGGGTCTGGTAGTAGTGGGACTGGGTTTGTTGGATATCAGCCTTTGGTTTTTAATACTTTATAAACTGACCGATATGAACCTGCATGAGATCACAGTAACTATGTTGTGCTTCGGTATGGGCGCAAGTGCACAGGCATTATTCGCAAGGGTTGGGGGAGGAATTTTCACAAAGGCCGCCGATGTGGGAGCCGATCTGGTGGGAAAAATAGAGGCCGGCATCCCCGAAGATGACCCGAGAAACCCCGCGACAATCGCGGACAACGTCGGAGATAATGTAGGAGATGTTGCCGGAATGGGAGCCGACTTGTACGAATCTTACTGCGGTTCGATTCTGGCTACGGCTGCGCTGGGCGTGGCCGCATATGCCAACATGGGATTCGCCAGCAGGCTGAATTCCATAATGATACCTATGTTGATAGCCGGACTCGGCACCATATTCTCTATAATAGGGATTTTTGCGGTAAGAACACGGGAAAGCGCGACTATGAAACAGCTTCTGCTGGCTTTGCTGACCGGAACAGCGTTAAGTTCTGTCATGATACTTATAACAACGGGTATTATGGCGTGGTTCGGTTTTATGGGCATGACATGGGGAATTTTCGGGGCCATAGCGTCTGGACTGTTGGCGGGAATTATCATAGGACAGAGCACTGAATACTTTACAGCTTTTAACTATGCTCCCACAAAAGGAATAGCGGAACAATCGCTTACCGGGCCGGCAACCGTAATAATAGACGGATTCGCGGTCGGTATGATGTCAACATGGATTCCGGTTATTACAATAGCCGTGTCAATGATGGCGGCATTTATTCTCGCGGGCGGAAGTAAAATGCCTGAATTAGGATTATACGGCATAGGCATCGCGGCGGTAGGGATGCTTTCGACTCTCGGCATCACGCTTGCTACCGACGCTTACGGGCCTATAGCCGATAACGCCGGAGGAAACGCGGAAATGGCCGGCCTCGGAGAAGACGTCCGTAAAAGAACCGACGCGCTTGATTCGCTGGGAAATACTACTGCGGCTACGGGAAAAGGATTTGCGATAGGTTCCGCCGCGCTGACCGCGTTGGCGCTTCTCGCCGCGTACCTCGAAGAAGTAAGAACCGGAATGATAAGGATAGGACAGACGACAATAACGGTCGCGGACAATGTAATAGATGTTTCAAAAGCCACATTAAACGAGTTTATGATGTATTTTGACATTACACTTATGAATCCGAAGGTCCTTATAGGAATGTTTATAGGCGGGATGATGGCGTTTGTATTCTGTGCTCTGACGATAAAAGCCGTGGGACGCGCCGCTTTTTCGATGGTGCAGGAAGTCAGGAGGCAATTCCGCGAACACAAGGGGATTCTCGAAGGGACAGAAAAACCAGATTATAAATCCTGCGTCGCCATATCCACTATAGGGGCTCAGAAAGAAATGATTTTTCCATCTCTTCTGGCCATTCTGACACCGGTGGCGGCGGGACTTGTGCTCGGAGTCCCGGGCGTTATGGGTCTTCTTGCGGGAGGGCTGACGACAGGATTCGTTCTCGCGATAATGCTCAATAACACAGGGGGAGCATGGGACAACGCAAAAAAATATATAGAAACAGGACAACTCGGCGGGAAAGGAAGCGCGGCGCATAAAGCAAGCGTTGTGGGAGATACGGTCGGAGATCCTTTTAAAGACACAGCCGGACCCAGTCTCAACATCCTGATTAAACTAATGAGTATGATAAGCGTTGTAGTAGCGGGCTTGATCGTAAAATTTTCTCCCGTAATACAAAGCTGGCTCAGGATTTAAACATTGTTTATCCTTTAAAAAAGGCCGGAGATTAAATCCGGCCTTTTTTCATTTGTTCCGTATATGTTTTGAGATATAATGTTATGTGGACATTTTGATTTCTCAATTATGATAAAAACATATGATATTGCAATTATAGGTGCGGGTCCTGCGGGGTTATCCGCCGGTATATATTCCGCGAGGGCGGGATTTGAAACGGTTATATTCGAGAAGACATCCCGGCCCGGAGGACAGATAAACTGGACATCCGTAATTGAAAATTATCCGGGCTTTCCCCTGGGAATACCGGGGCCCGAACTTTCCGAAAAATTCCGGAGCCAGGCCGAGAAATTCGGATGTAAGTTCATAAACGGGGAAATTCTATCCTTAAGGCAAAATCTAAACGGTTTCTTTTCCCTGCAAGGCCGCTCCGAAGACTGTTGCGCGAAAACCGTTATTATCGCCGCGGGTTCAATCCCCAATAAACTGGGGATACCCGGGGAAAATAATTTTTTAGGCAAAGGCGTATCTACCTGCGGGACCTGCGACGGACCTTTGTTCAAAGGAAGACATGTTTTCGTAGTAGGCGGGGGAGACACCGCGCTGGATGAAAGCCTTTTTATTTCGAAATTCGCGTCCGCCGTCACGATAATTCACAGGAGAGACAAATTAAGGGCATCTCCGTATCTGTCCGAAAAAGCTAAAACCAGCAAAAAAATATCCTTTTTATGGAACAGTGTCCCCGTTGAAATAAAAGGCGGAGACCGCGTTGAAAAAATTACGGTGAAAAACAAGCTTACGGGAGATATAGGCGAATACGACACAAGCGGTGTTTTTATATTTGTGGGACAAAAACCGAATTCGGACTTTATAAAAAATATGACAAAAACGGACGCGGAAGGGTATATCGAGGTAAACCTGGAGATGGAAACTTCCGCGCCGGGAATATTCGCCTGCGGCGACATAAGAAAAAAATCATACAAACAAGTCGCCGTTTCGACGGGCGACGGGGCGGTCGCCGCGCTGAGCGCCCAGAAATACATCGAGAAGCTGAATAGTCGGTGACGGGAATATAAAATGATACGCCATAGAAAAAGATACCTTGTTTTCATAGCAATGCTCATCCTGCTTGTCATCACGGTTTCAATGTCTTATTTCGCTTTCCGGTCATCACAGGTCCAGACACTGAACTTATACACCCAGCAGCTTCTGCTTCTCTCAAACCAGATAGCGCACGGAATAAACCAATTCGTAGAAAACGGCATTACGGCCGTTAATCTGCTTTCCAGCGTGACCGACTTCAAAAACGAAGAAAATCTAAAAGAATATTTTTCGAATATCTACATCAATTACGGCGGATTCAGCGCAATCGTTTTTTGCTCGCATGAAGGTATCGTAAAATACTCTTATCCCGAAAATTTTCTCGAAAGGAATTCGGCCATAAAAAGCGAACCGGAAGGGGATATACGCGAAATACTCGACAATGCGCAGAAAACCCGAACTCCTGGACTGACCAACGCTGTATCGGCAAAGCCGGGTTGTTTCGCTCCTTTCATAGTCGCGCCGGTATTCAAAAAAACAAATAAAAAACTGACTACCCTTGAAGGGTTCATCATAGGCATTATCTCAACGCAAAAGATCGAAAACGAATATGTCCTGAATAGGAAACCCGGTTATCTGGAACATATCTGGCTGGCGGACGGGAACGGAATCCAGATGGCCGGAAAATACGAAATAAGAAACGGAAGCCATGTTTCCGCGCAATTCGGCGACGAAAAAAACCCGTCCGTTTCGGAAGCCGTCTCGAACATAAAAGAAGGAATGCCGGGTATAATCGAATATATTTCGCGGGATATAGAAGAAAAAGAACCGACAAAAAAAATAACGGCTTACAGCCCCCTAAAAATCAGAAATCTCAACTGGACGGTGGGCGTATGCGCCGGGCAGAAGCAATTCATTGAGGTAATCCAGCGGAATTTTATGCAGACGCTTGTTTTTATCACCATAACCATCCTGGTCATAACAGCGGGATTAAGCGGAATATTTTACATTGAGAAACAGCGCATAGAAGCGGTGGAAAACGCAAAGATAATAAAAACACTGGAAAAGAAAGTGGAGGAACGGACTTCGGAACTTCAAAACGCGAATGAAGAACTGATAAAAATGAACGAAGTGAAGAATAACTTTCTCTCAATGGTTTCTCACGAATTGAGGACTCCGCTGACAACGATACAGGGGTAT
>JAQUNG010000058.1 GCA_028717725.1 bacterium
AATCAGACCATTTAAAATCGACTATTATTATCCTATTGTCTTTTCTGTAAACACAATCTATTCTTCCCGTGATCTCATAATTTCCCTGCCTGAGGACGAAAGGAAGTTCTTTATATACCTCATAGGCGGCTTCGATTTCCCTGTATTCGGCGCTTTCGACAAACTTTTCTATATCCGGCGCGATTTCGCCGGCTTTCTTTTCGGATAATTTATGTTTCAGAAGCCGGATGATATCTTCTTTGGATTTCATATGCTCCAAGACATAATGAACGGCTGTGCCGACATTTTCTTTTTTTTCGGCGGTTTCATCATCCTCCGGCTCCAAAAAAACATCGGTTTCCTTTTCCATAACATCTTTCCCGAGCGTATATCCCTCCATGTCAAGGTAACGCGAAACGCTTATCCTTTCGACAGGCGGTTCCAACCGTTTTATATCGACTTCGGCAAATTCCAGGTTCCGGCTCAAATCCAGCTTGGCGGCTCCGGATTTTTTCCCGCGGGCCTCATTTTCCGCCCGCGTATATGAGTCTTCGATAAAAATATCCCTCGCGGGGGAAATATTTTTGAGGCAGTCGAACCATGTATCAAGGCTGTTTTTCTTTTTCCTGTTTTCCGGTTTTTTATTCAGGCAGGAAACAATCAAGATATCCCTCGCGCGGGTAGCGGCGACATACAACAGCCTTTTTTCTTCTTCGGCTCTTTCATACTTTGCCTTGTCTTTCTGTTTGGCGTAATTTGAGGTTTCCCAATGCTTATTTATCCTGAGCGCAAAGATACCGCCGCGCTTTATGATTACGCTGTCTTTAAAAGAATTCAGCGCCGATGTGTCGGGGATTATCACGATCGGAAACTGGAGCCCCTTGGATTTATGAACCGTCATCAGTTTTACGGAATTATCGCCTTCGCCGGACACCGAAGCCAATCCCTCGTCCGACCCGAAGTTTATGTCGTCCATAAAACGCCGGGTTATGTCGTCGAGAGAATCGCAACCCGATGATTCCAGCGCGCGTATTTTTTCTATAAGTTTTTTTACGTTCGCGATTCTTATATCCCCGTCGTCAAGCCCGGCCAAAGCGGAAAAATACGCGCTTCTCTCCATAAACTCGACTAACAGCTCGGAAGGCCCGAGAAGGTTTCTTTTGCGCCTTATATCCGTCAGAATGCCGTCCAGTTTCCGGATCGGCCCCTTTTCTCCGTTATCCGCGGAAGTTTCGGGTTTTAACGATTTACGTTCCAATTTTTCGCAAACTATCTGGTTGTCATCGGCTATCGACGCGAAAGACCTTAAAAGGCTCGCGTAAGCAAGTTCATCCCTGGCGCTGGACATGATATTGAGAAAATTCAGAGCGTCGCGCACTTCAAAACTTGATAAAAATCCGGCGTTGCTTATGACAAAATGGGGAACGCCGCGTTCCCGCAGGCATTTCACGTAGATATTGACTTTGGTCAATTTCCGGAACAGGACGGCAATATCCGAATAAACCGGTTTTTCCGCCTTTCCGTCTCTGAACACTTTCACCTCACGCCCGTTAAGAACTCCTTTACCCGTAATTTCCTCTATAATCATGCTTATACATGCGGCTTCTTTTTTCCTCAACTCATCGGCCGTTTCCAGACTTTCCCTGTTAAACAGCCTGTAAACCCTGCCTGATTCGTGCGATTCCTTCCTCTTTGCCTTGATAAGGTCCCTGGATTCGTCAAAATCCGATATAATCAGTCCGGAAAGTCTATTTATATAATCCAATATTTTTTTCTGGCTTCTCCTGTTTTCTCTCAAAGATCTGTTAAAACCTATCTGCTCCTGAATTTTTTTAAATATCGCGGGATCCGCGTTTCTCCAGCCGTAAATAGATTGTTTGAAATCTCCCACAACCATTATTTTGTCGGACAGCTGAATTTCGCCTATATTCCCGGCAAGTGTCTCCTCTTTTTCGGAAAGCCACATTATAAGCTCCATCTGAACATTGTCCGTATCCTGCGCTTCATCGAGTATTATCAGCTTATATCTTTCTTTTATATCCTGTCTTATATCTTTATGGTCCCTCAGCAGATTCCTGGCTTTGATAAGTATTTCGTCGTATGTAATTCTGTTTTCCTTGAGTTCGTCATATTTTTCAAGCACGTCGTCGGCAAGGCGGGCCATACACAAAGCCATCCTTTTTATTTCGTCTTTTTCATCCTTAACGGACCGTGAAACAAAATCCGCGGCTTTGCCGGGAATATCCGCGGCCCTGAAATCGTTCGCGATATCAAAAATATAATCTTCAAGACCTTTCAAAAATCCTTTTTTCTCGAGAGGCAGGACCGCGAGTATTCTGTTCAGGTCCGGGTCGGCGCCGGGATTGATTTTTGCGGCCACCGCCTGTCTCAGCGCTTTTCTCATGATTTTCCGCTTATCTTCGTTTATTATCTCCGGGTCAGGATCCATATCAGCGTAAGCGCAGAACTCTTTCAATATTTTCAGGGCCAACGAATGTATCGTCGATATCTGTATTTCGTCTATCACCTTCACATAACTTAATCTTCCGCGGAAGTCCCTTTCTTCCGCCGTTTCCAGAAGTATTTCTTTCGCCCGTTCTTTGAAATCCCCCGCCGCTTTTTTCGTGAATGTTATACAGCATATCGAAGCCGCTGTTTCCATTCTTTCTTCTTCGCTGACGCCGCTCCTGATAAGTCGTATTACTTTGTCCATCGCGAAAGTCGTTTTGCCGGTCCCCGCGGAAGCGGAAACGGCGGCTTTTGTGCTGGACTTAAGAACTTCCTCTATTTGTTTCTCCCATTTATATTTCATGCCGTTTCGCGCCCCCAGTCTTCCGCCATCCTGCAGAAATATGGAAAATCACAGTTCGCGCAGTCAACCTCTTTCTTGAACGGACTCGCGGGAAAAGACATATCAATAACGGCTTTCTTGAACCTCATTATTTTTTCAAGAAGTATTTCATCCCAATCATCGGATACGGCGATTTCCGAAAAAAACTTTTCCTTTTTATCAAAGGGGTCGGCTTTCAGCAGAAAATAACACGCCCTGATCTCGGGAGGATCATTTATCCCAAGTTTTTCAAAAATGGTTCTTTCCGAAAGCGCCAGTTTATAAAGCGCGGCCTGAGCCAGGCATCCGTCGCGGAAATCTTCTTCGCTCCTTACCTGTCTGCTTGTTTTATAATCGACCACATAAACAACCCCGTCTTTTGAAACATCGATTCTGTCTATGTATCCGTCCAGGATAAGTTTTTTCCCCTGTATTTCAGTTTTAATTTTTTTAAACGGGAATTCGGCCGCCAGAAAATCCGTCTTGCCGGGACCTATCGGGGATTTCCCTTCCAGCTTCAAAAAATTCCTGAGCGTTTCAATCATCTCTTCTTTTTTTACCGTCCACATTTCTTTTCTTCCCGTCGGATTATTTTGTTCGTATAAATCAAAAACTCCGGCGGCGATATCCAGCAAAAGCTTTTCGTCACCGGCGTTTTTTTTCTTCCTTTCCTCGCAGAATTTTTCCAAAACCCCGTGGATTATGCTGCCTTCGTCCATAATGTTGACATACAGCTCAGGCCTTGGGAAATCCGCTATCTTCATAAGTGATTGCGCGAAATACCTGAAAGGGCACCTGAGAAATGATTCCAGTGCGGTCGCATTGAAAAAAAACGCCCCGTCCCGGAAAAACTTATCCGATAAAAAAGTTTTTATGGCGGCCGAAGAATACAGCCCCCTGTAAATCCCGGCGCCTTTTCCGGGCCGGATATTGGGATTTCTCAGGAAGACGGCCCGCAACCGCTCCAATTCTTCGCGCAGACCGGCAGGCTCCAGAAGAATTTCTTTTCCCCTGCTTTTTTTTGCGGCCGAAATCAAAAGGTCTGTTTCCGACGCGGCATCATCCGGTTCTGTTATCACATTTGACGGCGGAACTTTTCTGACATCAAGGGTTGAAACCGTTTTACCGCCGGCAAATGATGAAAAAAGCATTTCCGCTTCCTCGAGGAACGCCGATTTTTTCCTGTCTTCCCTTGTTTCTTCCGTAAAAGGAACGGTAAATATGCACTTCTCCGAAACACCCAAAAAACTCCTGTAAAAAATATTCCGGTCCGTAACTTCCTCATCAGATAATTTCTGAAGCGGAAGCATCCCTTTTTCTTCGAGAATACAGTTAAGGGATCCTATGTCCGCGTCTTTAAGTATAAGCCCCTCTGGTTTTTCGGACGGGAATTCCCCTTCCGTCATCCCGCAGAAAATCCCGATTTTAAAATTCATTCCGTCCGTATCAAAAGGCGTCAGTATTTTCACGGCATTAATACTGTTTTTCTCGTGAATCACTTCCCTTTCGGCGAGACTCTCGATTATTTCCCTGAACCGGGCGGGAGTCGCGGCTGAACTGCCCATAATATGTTCAGGACAGGCGTCTATTTTATCCAGCAAACCGTATATCACGGATATTTCTTCCGGAATCATGTCTTTCATATAATAACGTCCTATAAAAGTTCTCATCCATTTCTCAAAATCTTTCACCGTCATTTCCCCGAAAAATGAAATCTCCCGGATAAAACATCCGATAAACCCGCGCAATTTTCCAACATCCGAAATATCAATGCCGCTGTCTTTAAATTCCCTGATTCCAGAGCCTTTTTCGGAAAGCCAGTCCAAGCATAACTCCAGGGGCTTATTGTCAGCCGACAGATAACCGCAAAGACAGAGTATGAGCCCGATATCATCCTTTTCTATACCTATATCTGTAAAATAAGGCGCCGTAATTATTCTCGAAATGTTTTCCCTGCTGAAATTGTCTTTGGCGGCAGACAGCACCAGCATCAAGTCCTTGTAAAAATTCGACCGCTGCAGCTGTTTCCCTCTCCTGAAATAATACGGTATTTTAGCCCTCCCGAAATGCTCTCTTATATAATTGTCGTATAGCGCTATTTTTTTAGTTACCACCACGATATCCGACGGTTTCAGGTTTCTGTCGCGGCAAAGATGCCTTTTCACCGAAAGAGCTATTTCTCTCGTTTCCAGGTCTCTGTCGGCGGCTTCGATTATACTTATCGAACCGTCTTTCGCCTTCATCCCTCTGTCCGGCGGCTTAAAAATATTTTTCTGCGCAAAAGCCAGGTCGGAAACGCGGCCGGCCGAACCTGAAACGCCGAAATCAACTTTTATCTTGCCCTGAGAAGCTTGTTTTAAATGCTTAAAGGCGGATATCCCCGATTCAAACGCCGGACTATTTTCGTCATAGGGGAAAAAAACCTCAATTTTTATACCCTTTTCCGCTAAAACATCCAGCAGTTTTAACTGTACATTTGTCAGCTGATACCTTGGCCTCACGATAATTTTTCTGATTCCCTTTAAAAACGGCGGTGTTTCCCCTGTTTTTTTCAGCGCGTCTATGACAAGCCAGCCCATATCATCGTAATCACGGCAGCATTCCGCGTATTCAGAGTAAATGCCGGAAAAATCCGATAACCGTTTAAAAGAAAGTCTTTTGCCTGCGCTGTTCTCAAGATGCGCCCCCAACATCTCCGGTCTGACTCCGGCTTTTTTAAGTATTTTCACGCTTTTTTTCAGTTCTCTTATAAAACCCGGCGTTGAGAAAACAGAGCGGAAATAAGCCGTCCTGTTTTTCCGAAAATAATCGGAGCAGATTTTTTTGAGTATCACCTCTTTTTCGAAGTCGGTTACGAAACGCTCATCCAGGAGTTCCGCCGCGAGATTCAGCAAAATCTTTCCGAAAGTATAAAAATTCCGGTTGAAATAGACTTCCTTCCCAAGTTTGGCTATATATTCCGAAATGGCGAGCGGCGAAGGGAAAATTTCTATTGTTTCTCGGGAAAGCATCTTATCCACCGTCAAATCTTTAAACCTGTTAATACTTGATTCTGCACCGCGGTTCAGGAACAGAAAGATACATAACATATCCGCAGACAACCAGCAGTATCATACACCAGAATGCGGTTTTCATCCCGTAATACGCGGCGCCGCCAATAATATAGGGAGACATCCACAGGGTATATATCAACGCGAAAATTACCTGATAAACACCCGTCTTTTTCTCATCTTCCCTGCCGCTTAAAACGGTAAGGATGAAACCTGCCAGGAAGCCCGCCATAACCGCGATTACGATACAGGCGGCGGCGCGATCATAAAAATTAATCCTGCCCGCGGAAAAAAAACCTATAAAACCGCCTGCCATAACCCAGCATAAATACGACAGGACGGCAAAAGCAAAAAGCATGAATATGTTTTTCTCGGCCCCGTATGATTTCTTTTTCTTTATGAGCATACGCAGATTCAGACACGCGGCGAGCAGGCCGCCGAAGTAAGGCAGGGCATACTGCCATATCCTGTCGAGCAATGTCCTGGCGGAACTTATGGACAAGAAGTCTCCGGGATTAAACGCTTTATAAGGATATATATCTCCTCCGCATCCTCTCATCGACGGTAGAAAAAAACACGAGAACAAGACCAATCCGGCAACGGAAGAAAATACGCTACTCAAAATTTTTATTTTATTGCGGAATTTCATAACTGCTTTCCTTTTAAGCAACAGGCACTGAGGCAACAATTTCTAAGGGGCGTTTTTTTACGAGCGGCCATGGTGACTGAAAGGCGAGCAAGTAAAAAAGCCGAGCGAAGCAAGTCCCGGGGGGACTTACAATCGTCCCCATAAAAATTTGTCGCCGAAAATACCCTTATCTGTCAAAAACCATATTTAGCTTCAACGGTTATGCCGATGCCGCCCCGCGCCTTGAATACCGCCGTAACCTTTGCTTTCTTCGGCTTCGCCGCTTTAATGATATCGCTGAGTATCCTGTTGGCGATATCTTCGGCAAACATACCTTTGTTCCTGAAAGAAAAAAGATATAATTTCAGCGATTTGGATTCTATGCATTTTTTCCCGGGAACATATTCTACTTCGATTCTGGCGAAATCGGGCTGTCCGGTAACGGGACAGATGGAAGTGAATTCATCCGTTTCGAATTTCACGTTATAGTTTCTCGTTACCCCGTTATCAAACGTTTCAAGTTTCGCGTTATCCGGCGACTTCGAATAAGCTGTTTTTGCTTTCGTCAGCAACGTCAGGTCTCTCAGCCTGGATTTTTTCATTTTACATACCTCACGGGATCTTTAACGCCCGCTTCTCTAAAACCTTTCTTCCTTATAATACACGAATCGCATTCCCCGCATGCCGCCGATTTCGCCGCGGGATCATAACAGCTGTGCGTTTTCGAAAAGTCAACACCGAAAGCCCCGCCGGTCCTGATTATATCGGCTTTGCTCATTTTAACCAGGGGCCTGTGTATCCTGATGTTTTTTCCCGCTCCGGGTTTCACGGCAAGCGCGGCCATTTTTTCATAAGCCTTAAGATATTCCGGCCTGCAATCCGGATAACCGCTGTAATCTACGGCATTTACCCCGATAAATATATCTTTCGAACCGACAGACTCGGCCCACGCGAGCGCGATTGAAAGGAATATAGTATTTCTCGCCGGAACATACGTGACCGGCACCGTGTCCGGTTTTATTCTGATTTTTCTCCTTTTCGGCACTTTGATGCCGGATGTCAGAGCGGATCCGCCTATCTTCCTCATATCGATACGGAAAATCATATGGTTTTTAATTTTCATTGCGGAGACGATTTTTTTAGCGCAGGAAATTTCTCTCTTATGTCGCTGTCCGTAATCAAAAGTCAAAGCATATATATCGAAATTTTCGGATTTGGCTATCGCCGCGGAAACGGCCGAATCAAGCCCTCCGCTTAACAGAACCACCGCTTTTTTGTTCACGGTCAAACGCCTCTTGTCTTTTTGGGCCATATTATCTTATGAATCTGCAGGTTTAAACGCGCGTCCAGATTATCTTCAAGCATCCATTCCGCGAGATCGGACGCTTTCAGGATCCCATACGCCGGAGAAAGCAGCATAACGCATCTTTTGCCTCTTATGCTCTTTATCACACGCCTGGCCCATAGGTAGTCCCTGCGCCCGGAAATAACAAATTTTACCTCATCGTTATCCTTGAGATACCTTATGTTGTCCCGGAAAAAACTTCCGCATTGCCCGCTCAAAGGGCATTTTATATCCATCACCACAACCGCCTTTTTGTTCACATCCTTGATGCAGACGGAACCGTTCGTTTCTACTATCACCTTTTTCCCTTTCAGTATCAGTTCGTCAATAACAGCGTATATGTCTTTTTGGATTAAGGGTTCGCCGCCTGTTATACACACAATCCCTGTTTTATACTTCAATATTCGTTTAAGAAACGGTCCGGTTTCGAAATAAATACCCTTTTCATACGCATAGCGCGTATCGCAAAACCCGCATCTGAGATTGCACCCGGCAAGCCTGACAAAAACACACGGGTTTCCCGAATAACTCGATTCTCCCTGGATACTTTTGAATATTTCGCTTACTTTAAGTCTTCCCAATACGAAACCCCTGTTTTTGAGGATTCTTTAACCGTTATTTTGGAAACCTTGATCCTTTCGTCATTGATTTTACCTGATAACATCGAATAAAGCAGGCAGGCGATATTTTCCGCGGTCGGACTCCTGCCGGAAAAACACGCAAGCTCATTTAAATTCTTATGGTCTAACCCGGACACGGTTTCGCGTATTGTATCTTTCAGCTCGCGGAAATCCCTGACCATTCCCGCTCCGTCAAGATCGCGGCATTTTATAAAGACTTCCACATCCCAGTTGTGTCCGTGCATATTGCTACACGGGCCCTTATACCCGTCAAGACTATGGGCCGAGGAAAAAGATGTTTTTACGCTTAATTCATACATATTATTAATTCGGCGGCCGGAAGACACCCGCAATACAACATTTTACATCAATTTTTATAAAAATGAAACACGGGAATATTATGATTTGCGGCCAGGCGCAAGCAATTTTCCTGCAAAACCCGCGTTCCATCCCGCGGCTATAAGAAAAACGAAGAAAAAATAAACGGGAAATTCCATTATCCTTCTTTTTCTCGCTATCATAACGGAAGTCAACAACCCCGCGGCTAAAACCGACGAAAGGATTAGACAGGCTATAAAGACTGTTTCGGGTAAAATCAGCAGGATTATCAGAGATACAACGCATATATTAAATAACAGGGCAAGTGCGGCCCAGCGGAATATTCCTGTTTTATGCCCTTTTTTAAAAAACGCCGCATGGCTTCTCCCAAACCGGAAGGCCAGTTTAAACACATCTGATATCTCCGTCTTTTTGTAGTGATATACTATCGCATCGGGGTCGCATAATATCTGATATCCCTCTTTCCTCAGGCGCAACGCCATATCTTCATCTTCAAGAGGATACATATCAGGGTTAAAAAGCCCGGTTTTCCGAAAAACTTCTTTTCTGTACATAACATTACATGAAGGGTTAAAATCCACATCCCCGGAACTGCGGCCGAAGTCACAATGCTTTCTGCCGAACGGGAAGAAAAACGAAAAGGCTTCCTTTATGATATTGCCAATATCGGTATCTTCTTTCGGCAATATGTTCGGACCCCTGACCGAACCGATCTTTAAATCGTCAAAATGCCTTACCAGGGAACCGAGCCAGCTTACTATGGCAACACAGTCAGCATCCGTAAAAGCTATAAAATCCCCTGCGGCCTCTTCAATTCCCCTGTTTTTGGCGTATACCACGCCCTTCCTGTCTTCTCTGATAAGGCGGACCCGTGCGTCCCTGTTGGAAAAACGCTCCGTTATTTTCGCCGTGTTATCAGCCGAACCGTTATCCACCACAATAACCTCTATATGCCTTCTTGTCTGGCTCAGGATAGAATCAAGGCATGGGGATATATGATGTTCCTCGTTAAGCGCCGGTATGATTATTGAAATGGAGAAATCTTTATTCATAATTAAGGGTTTTCCAACTAACAATATACCGAATATAATTTTTTTTTCAAGAAAGAACAACAAGTTTCTTTATTTTTTTTCCATATCGGTGTTATAATGCCGGGTCAAAAAAAGAATAAGCTAAGCCCGGCGGAACCCGGGCGTTAACCCAAATTTCAAAAAATAAAAATTATTTAGGGGCTTGCGAATGAAAATAGGGCTTCTCGGTTTCCCTCAATCCGGCAAAAAAACGCTTTTTAAGCTTTTAACAGGCCATGACGGAACTTCTGCCGCCGTCGGCATCTGTAAAATCAAGGATCCGAAGCTGGACAAAATCGCGGAAATATATAAATCAAGGAAAATTACGCACGCGGAAATAGAGTACCAGCTGCTGCCCGCTATAATCCCCGGTCATGAATCACTTAAAGATTCTCTTAATGTGCTTAAAAATCTTGATGCCGTATGTCTTGTGATAAGGCAGTTTAGAAATGACGCCGTATATCATATAAATGAAACCGTAGACCCCGCAAGGGACATAAATATAATTTTACAGGAACTCATCTTTGCCGACCTTATGCTCGCGGAAACAAGGCTGGAAAGGATAAAAGAGGCCGAAAAAAAGAAAAAAAGCGAGGCGCTTGACAGGGAAACACGTTTTCTGCTGAAAATAAAAACCCTGCTTGAAAACGAACAACCCGTAAGGAATATGGAGTTCACGGACGAAGAGAAGAAAATGCTGCTGCCTCTGCAGTTCATAACAAAAAAAAATGTCCTGATTGTCCTGAATTGCGATGAAACGGATATAGGACGGGAACCGGCGGAAGACATAACCTGCTTCGATTCCCGGACAACCGTCATTTTACCGATCGCGGCAAAGACCGAAGTCGAAATCAACGCTCTTGAAAAGCCGGAGAAGGAAGAATTCCTGAAAATGCTCGGGATAAACGAGCCCGCCATTAATCTTATGGCAAGGCTGTCTGTCCGGCTTTTGAATCTTATAACATTTTTCACCGCGGGCGAAAATGAAGCCCGTTCATGGATTATACCCAGGGGTCTTTCCGCGCCGCAGGCCGCCGGAAAAATACACACCGATATCGAACGGGGTTTTATACGCGCCGAAATAATAAAATCTTCCGAGCTTTTTGAATTCGGAAGCGAGCAAGCCGTAAAAGAAGCCGGCAAATGGGCACTGAAGGGAAAAGATTATATTATCGAAGAGTCCGACATAGTCCTTTTCCGTTTTAATGTATAAACTTATTTTTTCTTCCGTTTCGCGGGATGCTTCTTATCCGCCGGTGTCGGATAAAGTTTTTTCCTGCAGCTTGGACATATGCCGTGGCTGAAAGCCACTTCGGAGTGTTTTCCCACATACTCTTCCACCTGGTGCCAGTAGCCTTTATCATCGCGTATCTTTTTGCAATGGGAACATATCGGTAGTAATCCCCTGAGGGTTTTTACCTGTGTCAGCGCGTTTTGAAGTTCTTCGATTAATTCTTCTTTTTCTTTTTCGTTTTTTTTGCGGCCGGTTATATCGCATCCCACCGCCTGGATTTCTTTTATATTTTTTTTATCGTCGAATATA
>JAQUNG010000059.1 GCA_028717725.1 bacterium
AGAAACTCGAAAAAAGTTATGCCGGCATTATTGGAAAAGCCATAACTCCGGTTTTCATGCCTTTGGGGATCTACGACTGGCGGTTGCCGGTAGGACTTATAGGAGGATTTGTCGCCAAAGAGATCGTTGTCGGTACTCTTGGCACTCTTTATTCGGTAGGGGATGCGGATGAAGAATCGGTTCCTCTCAAAGAAGCCTTGCAGAATGCTGTGCGGCCCGACGGCAGAAAGACATATAACCCTCTGGTTGCGTATTCTATTATGGTTTTTATGCTTCTATATGTGCCCTGTATCGCAGTTATCGCGGTTATAAAAAGAGAGACCGACTCATGGCGTTGGCCAGTATTTACGGTTTTTTATACGACTGCGGTTGCGTGGATTACGGCTTTTGCTGTTTATCAGGCCGGCAGTTTTCTTGGTCTGGGAAATTGAAGAGAGAATCTGCGGAAGAAATATTGCATCATGATAAAAGAATATAATAATAAAGATTTCGATAAAACGGTTTTGAAAGAAATAATAAAAGCCGTTCGCGATATAAGTTACGGGGAGGTGGTGATAACAAAACACAATTCAAAGATAGTGCAGATAGAAAAAAGAAATAAAATAAGATTTTAAATCACTACTGCGCCAGCAGAGTTAAACAAAGGAAATTAATGCAGATGCCGACCGGATAACCGGAGGAACTGTGATATTTATTGGAGGTTCTCATGAATATCAAATCCGGATTGCGGTTAAGGGCATTTTTTTTAACTATATTTTTTTCGGGGATAATGTTGATGCTTTCTCCGGAAAAGGTTGATGCCGGCGAAGATGTATTACTTGATATGGTAAAGCGCCAGACGGAAGAAATAGAAATATTGAAAAAACAGGTTTTGCTGTTACAGGAGAATCAGTTTGCGGGCGGAGATAAAGACAGCCTTTTCGGGATGCCCAAAAAAGATGCGGAGTTATTTCCCGAAGGATTAACGGAAGGCCTTAATGTAGGAGTAGGAGCGACATTTATATTGCAGGGGACATCGAAAGGAAATAGGACAGAGGAAAGAAAGGATGAGCATCCGTGGGATGCGACATTGTCCGTCGATATAGGGATTGAGAAAACATTTGACGAATGGGGCATGGCTTTTGCCGGACTTGAATACGACAACGGCGGGGGTCTTGACGGCAATGGGAGAGTACAATTATTTAGTGATGTCAATGGCGATGTCAATGGAGCCGGTTCAACGGTTGATGTCAGTGAAGCATGGTATGAACATTATTTTATAGACAAAAAATTTATAGTCACGGCGGGTAAAATAGATCCTTACGCTTATGTGGATGACAACGCTTATGCCAATGATGAAACAGTCCAGTTTCTGAATTGCGCGTTTATAAATAATACGGCGTTGGATAACGGCGCGAGGATAGATAACGGTCCCGGCATCAGAATCGCGTGGAAACCTGTTGATTGGTGTAATTTTAATCTGGTCGGCGGTACCGCAGGCGGCGCCTGGGATAACGCGGGGAATAATCTTAGCGGCATAGGACAGGTTACTTTCAGTCCTTCATGGTTGAAAAATAATGAGGGCGGGTACCGCGGATGTAATTATCGTTTTTACGGCTGGTATACTCATGCCTGTGACGATTTCCCCGAGTGGGATAAAACAGGGCAAACAAATAGAGATTATAATTATGGTTTTGGTATAAGCTGTGATCAGGAATTAAATGATATGATAGGTGTTTTTGGCAGGTTCGGATGGGCTAATCCGAAGGTAAGCATAGTGGAATATTCATGGAGTTCCGGTTTGCAGTTAAACGGGAGATATTGGGGGAGAGAAAATGATGTGATTGCGGCCGGCATAGGTCAGAATATACCGGGAAATAAGTGGGCCGGGACAGATAATAACGGAGGAGACAGAGGAGAAGGAATCTTTGAAATATATTATAATTTTCACGTTAATGAATATCTTACTGTTTCTCCGGATTTTCAGGTTATATGGAATCCTTGCGGCGCGGGTTCGGAAACGGAGGGCCCATCGGATAATATGGGCAGAAACAAAACGGTTTATATATATGGGATGAGAGGGCAAATGAATTTCTGATATAACAACACCTTGCTTTTTGTTTTGCTTTTGCATAGAATAACACCGTTTTCAGGGGAGCTGCTTGCTTTGAAAACGGTGTTATTTTGTGGTGAAAGACGGTTAAAAGGTTTATACCCCCTACTGATTTGCTTTGCAAATCAAAACGTTGGGGGTACGTTCAACTTAATAACTTATGTTCATTAACATTCCATAAGTTATAGTTTCACGTAGCGCCCGTAGCTCAGTCTGGACCCGCCACAAAGCGTCGGCGGGCGAGTATTTGAGTATGAGGGTAAAAAGTTATTTTAAGCTCTTGTTGTTGCGATAATCGTTTTGCGCCCGTAGCTCAGTCCGGATAGAGCGTCTGCCTCCGGAGCAGAAGGCCGTGCGTTCGAATCGCGCCGGGCGCACCAGTTTTTGCAAAAGGTTTTTTGTGTATTGTAAATAGCATTTTGGGTGTATGGATAATTCGAACGCGCGTTCGAAAACAGGGACTTTATGTCCGAGTTTCAATTTTGAGGTATCTCAAAATCCGGAGGGTGAGCGGTTGTAAGCCGCGAATCATCGCGCCGGTTCAGGTATATTATTTATTGTTGACTGATGTTAATTTTAAAAATACGATGTATTAAAGGAGTTTTATAGAATGAGAAGCGATGGAAGAAAAGCGGATGAGTTAAGGGAAATAAAAATAACCAAAGGATTCATAAGGCACAATCCAGCGTCAGTGCTTATTGAGTCCGGAAATACAAGAGTGATTTGCTCCGCAACGACGGAAGACGATGTCCCAAGGTGGATGAAAGAACAATCGGCTAACTGCGGCTGGGTAACCGCGGAGTATTCAATGCTTCCCGCGTCGACTCCCTCAAGGACACAGAGGGAATCCTCGAGAGGAAAAATCGGAGGAAGAACACATGAAATACAACGCCTTATCGGCAGGGCATTAAGAGCCGTCACAGACCTTGAAAAGCTTGGAAGAAAAACCGTATGGATTGACTGTGATGTTATAGAAGCCGACGGTGGTACGCGGACGGCTGCCGTAACCGGAGCTTTTATCGCGCTGAAACTGGCTGTCACCGGGATGCTTGAGAAAAAAACATTAAAAGCGGACCCTATCAGGGATTATATCGCCGCGGTCAGCGTTGGTATCGTGGAATCCGAAATACTGGCGGACCTTTCTTACCAGGAAGATTTTTCCGCCGAGGTCGATATGAATGTCGTAATGACGGGAAAAGGTAAATTCGTTGAAGTGCAGGGCAGCGGCGAAGAATCGGTTTTTTCCAAGAAACAGCTGGATGAAATGCTTTCGCTTGCTTCGCGGGCAATTGAGAAAATCATAATCGAACAGAAAAAAGCTTTGGAAATTTAACGGGAAAATTATCGGAGGATATATGCTTGAGCTTGTATTGGCGACTAACAACAAGAATAAGATAAAAGAGATAAAACAGATATTAAAAGGGCTCCAGATAAGGTTTTACACCCTTGAGGATTTCGAAAAAATAGAGAATGTTGTTGAGGACGGCAGTACATTTGAGGAAAACGCTGTTAAAAAAGCGAGAGAAATCGCGAAACAGACGGGAAAACTCACGCTTGCGGATGATTCGGGTATAGAGGTATATGTCCTTAACAACGAACCGGGGGTCAGGTCCTCAAGGTACGCGGGAGAAAATGCCACCGATATGGAAAATATGATGAAACTGCTGGACAGGATGAAAGGATTCCCGGCTGAAAGAAGAGGAGCAAGGTTTGTCTGTGTAATAGCGCTTGCCGATAAAGAGAATTTAATAGGAACGGTAACGGGTAGCTGCGAAGGTGTTGTGTTGAATGAGCCCATGGGCGGCGGCGGTTTCGGATACGACCCGATTTTTACTAAACTGGAGTATGGGAAAAGTTTCGCGGAATTGGATATGGAAGTTAAAAACCGTATAAGCCACAGGGCAAACGCGATTGAAAAAGCAAGGTTAATGCTCGAAAGGCTTATTAACAGGGAATCCTGAAGTTAACGGAATATTTCGCCTAAAGGTTTCATTTCGGTTTTTAAAACCGGTTTATCTATACTGCCCGTCGCATGAATGGTTGTCATCCTGCATTTGATATTCCCTATTCTTTTGGCTAGGATTTCCGGCCCGGAATCCCGGGAGTCTTCAAAAAAACCGCTTTCCACCCAAAAGTCTATCTGCTTGTCAAAACCGACAGACCCCCTGGGCATTAACAGGAAATGTTCGCTGGAAAACACCGCGTTCGAAATGAGTATTTTTTTGTTTTTGATTTCAAAGTCCATTTCGGCTTCCGTAAAAACCGCTTTTTTCAGGTCCGGGTTATTAATGACCAGAATCTGCCAGATACCGTCAAAGAGCTGCATATCCCACAACCTTCCGTCTGTAATTTTCAATACGCCTTTGCCCTTGAACGTTTCGGTTTTGCCCGTTGTGCCCCCGAGTTTAATGTGGAAATCGGTTTTTCCCCTGACATTTTGTTTTTTGTCGAGGATTGCGCCGGAAAACCGCTCCAGGTCCATATCTTTTATCCGGGTTTCGAGAGAAAAATGAGCCGGCGGCCCGTTTTTGGATAACAGGATGATATTGCCTTCCAGTTTTCCCGAACAGACATTTTCAGCAGAGAATTCCATCAATGCTTTTCCCGGCGCGTATTTCAGTCTGCCTGAAATTTTTTCCAAATCCATGGTCCTGTAGGTTATTGCATCCGATGAAAAATCAACTTCGAGCGTCGGATCCGAGATTTTTGGTTTTTCCCCCCGTGCTTTTCCTTTGATAAGTATTTTGTTGCTGCTTTTTACCGGCAGGGCATAATCCTTTAATTTGTCCAGGGCCAGAATATCCCTGACATCGATATTCCCTTCGACGGAAAGATTGTAAGACGGCGATTTTAAATCGGTTAAAATTCCGTTCAGAGTTAAATCAGAATTTGCCATCTGTATTTTGAGCGGCCTTATGGAAATGGTGTTTTCCGTTAAAGCGATATTTCCCTCGAATTTTTTTCCGGAATAATCAGCTTCGAATTTCAGTTTTTTCGTATCTTCCATGCTGAGGGAGCCTTTGAACTTAAATTCCCGTTCGATTTTTCCCATCAGCGATTCGCTTGAAAAAACATTTTTATCATAATGTATTTTTCCCGTAACATTCCGGATTTCTTTGCCGATATACCGGCAATTAACGTTGACGCCGTTTAATTCCATTATCCCCGACAGGTTTTCGGGGGAAATATCCTCGATATAACCCCTGTAATTTAACATGAGTTCCGCCTGCCCCGAGATTTTTATGCTTTCGTCTTTGGCATAATTTCCGAAGAGAGGCGATGAATCCCAGTTGTCTTTAAATGTTGTTTTGATGTTTATGCTGTAAAAAGGTTTTTTGAAATCGGCGGCCGTTACTTCGGCGTTGAAAGACTGGCGGAGAAAATCGAAAGAAATATTTTTTGACAGGAAACCGCCGGCATTGAAGAAAAAGTCGCCGCGGATATTTTCGATGCGCAGGCCCTTTTTTTTGTCGGTTGCCGCGCAATCCTCAAGAGATATCCTGCCGATGAGCTTTCCGCCGCCGCTTTTATCCGATGTTTTCAGGATACCATTGCAGTTTCCCGACAGTAAGAAATTTTCATTTTCGGCTTCTACACCCTCAAGTTCGTATTTCCCGAATATATCGGGTTTTAAAAAAGATACGGTTTCCACCCGAAAATTGATTTTTGCGTTTCCTTTCCTGATATCTATGCCGGAAAAATCTTTTATGTAATCGTTGAATCCCGCGGCGTCTATTTTTTTCCCGAGTATTTTCACAAGCAGTTTGTCAGAAAAAATATTATAATTGCCTACGAGCATGATATTTCTGTATTTCCCTTTCCGGGCGGTGCCGGACAGTTCGAAATTTACGACGCCTTTTATAGAAGGAGCTATAACGCCTTTTGAGTTAAGCAGGGAAAAATTCCTGTTTTTGCCCCGAAAGCTGTCCTCATAATGTATTTTACCGTCTTTTATATGGATATTCGGTATTATGCCCGGCGCGGTATTTGTTTTGAAACCCGACAGGTTAACGATACCTTCCCGGTTTCTTCTTATAAAAAGCTCGGGCGAGGAAAGCGTCAGCCTTTGTATGATATATTTGCCTTTGAGTATGTCGGCCAGTATAAGCCTCATTTCCGCTTTTTCGGCGAAAAAAATGATTTTTTTGTCATCCGCGGGATCGGTTACGATAAGATTTCTGAAAACTATTCCGTTAAACAGGTCATAGGAAATATTTTTGAAGAAAACCCTGGTTCCGAGTATGTCTTCAAGCTGTTTCTGCGCCAGAGTTTTCCCGTCTTTGGACAGGTACAGGTGGTTTATGTAAATGTTCAGCGCTGAAAGCAGAATAAATACAAGTATAATGGATATAAGGAGATATTTTGCCAGGTATTTGAACACTTTGTTTCTCCGCGTGTTTTTGTGTATATGTGCTGTCTATCTGTCGCCCCTGAGCAGTTTTCCCTGCAATTTTGTTATGGAACTTTTTCTTTTCTTCTCATATGGTCTGTTCCTGTTTATCGTGATATCGAGCGCCGCCCCGGCCGCGATTCCTTCCGGCAGGATATCCAGCGGCAGGACAATACTTCCTTTTTTCGCGATTTCCAGAACGGCATATTTCCTGTCCTCGAGCCTGTCTACGATTGCGGTGAATTTCATTTTTTCTCCTTTAAATATGTTTTGAATAATTTTGTCAAACCGGAGGAAATAGCGTTTGCGTTTTTTATGATTTCCGTGTGATTAGAAGGGTTTTTCCCGAAAACATGATTGGTTATGCATGATAAAGCGGCGACTTTACATCCTTTGGAGAAAGCTTTCATTGCCTCCGGCACAGTGGACATGCCGACGGCGTCAGCTCCCATCATCCTGAAAGCCTTTGCCTCAGCCCGGGTTTCATAAGAAGGTCCGCTGACGGAGAGATAAACGCCTTTGTATAATTTAAGACGGGTTTTTTTCGCCGCCGCGAGCAGGTTATCCGATAAGTTCTTCGAGTATAGATCCGAGAGTCCCAGGAAACGGATTGATTTATTTTTGCCAAGGCGCGGTTCGGACAGCAGGGGATTCGCGCCCATCAGGTTTATGTGGTCGGATATGAGCATGATACTTCCGGCGCGCATGGGTTTTTTAAGGGATCCCGCGGAGTTTATGAAAATAAAATTTTTGACGCCCGCTTCCGACAGGATGTCGACCAGATAGACAGCATCGTCCATATTGTTGTACTCATAAAAATGTATTCTTCCTTCCTGTAGTATGAATTTTTTGCCGCCGAAAACGCATAGTTTAAGGATTCCCGCGTGTCCCTCAACATACGGAGTTTTCGCGAAAGGTATCTTTCCGAAAGGCGCGGATATTATTGTTTTGAATTCATCGCGGCCGAGTTTAATGCCGGTTCCCGTTACTATCGCCGTATCAGGTATTGTTTTAAACAGCTGTTTTATCATTTTTGCGCCGCTTGAAACTTTTTGTTTTTCCATATCAGCTCCTTACCGATTTTAAAAAGCTTTTGCCGTTTTTCATTTCGGGCAGGCCGAGAAATTCCGCGGCTGTCTGCGCGATGTCGCAGAATGAGTCGCGGATTCCTATGTTTACCCCTTTGCGCAATTTTTTCCCGTAACATAATAGGGGCACGTATTCTCTTGTGTGGTCCGTTCCCGGCGCGGTGGGGTCGTTTCCGTGGTCCGCGGTAAAAATAATCAAATCATTGTCTTTGAGCGAATCGGTTATTTCGGGGACTCTCAGGTCGAATTGTTCAAGAGCGTTCTTATATCCTTCAACATCGTTCCTGTGACCGTATTTCATATCAAAATCTATTAGATTAGCGAATATTATTGAAAAACAGGGTTTTGTGTTCAATGATTTGACGATATGCCCGCAGCAGTCGCTGTTGTCGTGTATTTTTATGCTTTCGGTGATGCCTCTGGAGCTGAAGATATCCGATATTTTCCCGATGGAAAGCACTTTAAGCCCGTTTTTCGAAGCATTGTCCAGCAGTGTTTCTTGGGGACAAGCTATACTGAAGTCCTTCCTTCTGTCTGTCCGTACGAAATTCCCTTCGCTGCCGGTAAAAGGCCTGGCTATCACCCTGGCCACCGAGTATTTTCCAGATAACGTTTTCCTCGCTTTAAGACAGATGGAATAAAGCTCTTCGGGTGCTATAACGTCTTCATGGGCCGCTATCTGGAAGACGCTGTCCGCTGAGGTATAAACAATAAGCGCGCCTGTCTTTATGTGTTCGCTGCCCAGTTCTTTTATTATTTCGGTGCCTGATGCCGTTTTGTTTCCCAGGACTTTCCTGCCCGCAAGGCGCTCAAAATTCCTTATTACTTCTTCAGGGAATCCTTTCGGGAAAACCGGAAACGCCCTTTTCGTGATGACGCCCGCGATCTCCCAGTGCCCGATGATTGTGTCTTTTCCGGATGATTTTTCCGCCATCTTCCCGAAGCAGGCCGAGGGATTGCTCGAAGGGGGTATATTTTTTATGGGTTTTATGTTTCCCAGTCCGAGCGATGAAAGGTTGGGCAGTTTTATCCCCGGATTTCTTTCGGCGATATGGCCCAGCGTGTCGGCTCCTTCGTCGCCGTATAATCCGGCGTCAGGAAGAGCGCCTATCCCGACACTATCCAGCACGACAATAATGACTCTTCTGTTATTTATCTTCACGTTTAACCCTTGCTTCATCCTTGAACTTTTTTGCATATTGGTCAAGGAGTAAATTTTTAGGGGACGATTGAAAGCCCCGCCGAGTCTTTCTTCACTTGACTTTTTTACTCACTCGCCCTTCGGGCACCATGGCCGTTCGTAAAAAAGACACCCCTTAAAATTTACTCCTTACCAAAGTTAATTTAAAGTACAGCCGGATGAGGATAAGTAAGTGTGTCGAACGGATTCGGGAGCTGAACGTTTATCTCAGCGACTGCCTCGGAGTCCCGCCTGTGGCGGGACGAGAATGAGTGAGATATACTTACTTATCCTCATCCTTTCCCTTATACTTAACCTTAATTTAACTATTTTTTATTTTAAATATTTCCGGCAAAAGTTCTCTTAATGTCCTGAATATGACTTTGCCGTTCTTTTCCCAGATAACCGTCATTTCGGGCGAAAACTCCGCCAGTGTCTGCCTGCACGCGCCGCAGGGGGCGGCATCCTGTTTGCCGGAAACTATTGCTATTTTTGAGAAATTTTTTGTTCCTTCCGATACGGCTTTGAGAAGGGCGACTCTCTCGGCGCAGACGGTGAGCCCGAAAGACGCGTTTTCTATGTTGCATCCTTCAAATATCTTTCCGTTTTCGGATACCAGTACCGCCCCGACTTTTATCCCTGAATACGGAGCGTAAGCTTTTTCCGAAGCCTTTTTGGCCATTTTTATATATTCTTCATCTTTCATAATAAATATATCCTCCGGAATAAGGGGTTGTGTCTGTTATTATGATTGTCCTATTTTTCGGTGAAAATTTCAATCTCAGTTCCGTTTGAGAATATTGATATGTCTCCGTTAATATCGGTTCTGAACAGCTTCTTTGATTTTGACGTCAGCCTTTTCAGCACTCCGTCATCCGGATGGCCGAAAGGGTTGTTTTTTCCGCAGGATATTACCACTATTTCCGGCGAGCACAATTTCAGGAAAGGTTCGGAATTCGAGGTTTTCGAACCGTGGTGCGCCGCGAGAAAAACATCGCATTTCAGTCCGTTGCCGTATTTTAAAAGTTTTTTTTCCGCGCTTTTTTCAATATCCCCCGGCAAAAGGAAAGATGTATCCCCGTACGTAATTTTTAAAACAACCGAATTGTTGTTGGAATCATTGCTTCCTTTTATCAGGGGTTCCGGCGGCCACAGGCATTGGATAAGGACGCTTTCATCCGCTTCTATCAGCATTCCTTCCCTTATGATGGTGTATCTGCTTTTGCTTCTTTCAACCGCTTTGAGGAACAGCTCGTAACTTTCTGTCGTGTGCGGAAGACCGATGTCATAAGTGTTGGAAACCGTGAAGGTTCGGTATAATTCCGGAAGTCCGCCGCAGTGATCGTTATCAGGGCTGGAACAAATCACGGCGGATATTTTTTTTATGCCCATCTGCTTTATAAAAGGGACGACTTTTGTCCTGCCGGCGTCGAAAGGAGAATAAGGGTTGCCTCTTTTTCCCCCGTCATAAACTATCGCGTTCCCGTTAGGGAGTATTATTAAAGTTGAGTTTCCCTGTTTTACGTCGAGAAAATGCACTTCCAGAAGGCCTGAAGGTTTAAAATCCGCGTTTGAATTGAAAATGTTCCCGAAGGTGTGTGAAATACACAGCGAAAAGATGAAAATTGCGCCGCAGGAAACGCAGAAAATCAGAAAAATTTTAATGTCTTTTTTCATTCAATGGTAATGAAATTCTGTATTTTAAAGAATGTCATATAGCTTATGCCGGGGACGTCTGCGATTTTTTCCGCGGAAGAGAAAGGCCCGTTAAGTTTTCTGTAACGGATAATTTTCTCGGCAAGATTATTGCTGAAACCGGGAAGCATGGCTATTTCCTCCGCGGCTGCCCTGTTGATGTTGATTTTGGCCGGTGAGGGGTCTGTAATTCCGGATGGCGCATATCCGGCCCTGTCGAATACTATCAAATGTTTGACTTTGGATAGTTTTTCCGGACCGATACCTTTGACATTCAGGATGTCCTGTTCGGAGCGGAACGGCCCAAAATCCTTCCTGTAGGATATTATATTTAAAGCCGTTTTTTCGCCTATGCCGGGAAGGGATGAGAGTTCTATCATATCCGCCGTGTTAATATCGATTTTTGACATAGCGCCGTTCCGGCAATCTTTTTCTCCTGTTTTGACACATATAAAACTTTTGACGGCGTCGAATGTGCGGGGCCCTATTCCCGAAACTTTTTGTATATCTTCGATAGAAGAGAAAGCTCCGTTTTGCTCCCTGTATCGTATTATTTTTAAGGCGGTTACGGGTCCTATTCCGGGTAATTCTTCGAGTTTATCCGCATCCGCGCTGTTGATGTCGATAAGCGAAAAGGAACCTTCCGCGTAGTCTCTTCCTCCGGTTTTTTCCGTTTCTTCCGGTTTGACGGC
>JAQUNG010000060.1 GCA_028717725.1 bacterium
AGTTCATGCTCTCTATCTCGTTCGGGCAGAGTAAATACTACATCGATGCCCTGTCGGAGAACATAAGACGTGGCATAAGGCTCAAACTCTCAAAGGGCATCTGGCCTCAGTGGGCGCCGATAGGTTACCTCAATGACCGTGCTACTCGTACAATCATAAAGGATGAGGGCAAAGCTCCTTTCATAACGAAATCTTTCGCCCTATACGCTACAGGTAAGTATTCGCTACATGTGCTACGAGATAAGATAAACTCACTTGGCATGACAGGACGTAAGAATAAGCCGCTTAGCGCGACACAGTACCAGACTATACTCCAGAACCCTCTCTATTATGGCATGTTTCGCTATAACGGGGAAGTGTACGAGGGTACTCACGAACCAATTATTACAAAGAAACTTTTTGAAAAATGCCAGGAGGTTATGAAAGGACGCTCGAAGCCTAAGAAGGCTAAAAATGAGTTTGCCTTACGTGGCCTTATGCGGTGTGGTGAGTGCGGGCGCATGATAACGGCAGAGATACAGAAAGGCCATACATATTATAGATGCACGAAGCGCTTAACGAAGTGTACACAGAGGTACATACGAGAGGAAGAGCTTGCTAAGCAGATACGCAAGATTTTTCAAAAAGTTTCTTTGTGTGATGAGTGGACGGCCAAGATTTTAAGAGAGCTTGAAAAAGATAAGAATGAAGCCGTCCAGTCATCACGTCCTGTCCGCCAGAAAATAGAGCGGGATATAAGCTCGATAGATAGTAAGATAAATAAGCTTATAGACTTACACTTGGACGGCTCGGTATCGGCTGACGAGTACAGAAAAAAGAAAGAGAATTTGCTTAATAAGAAGAAGACATTACAGGAGAGCTTAGAATTTTCTGGCGGACAAGACAATAATTGGTTCGAACGGGCGAAAGATTTCGTAACCGATTTAAACAAGGCTAGTTACGTGCTTCGGGAAGAAAATCTGGAAGAATATCGCTCGTATCTCGAAAAAATCGGTTCGAACTTTATATTACAAGAGCGCCGATTGATTTTTTCGACGGAAGGTACCTTCCGTCCCTTCTTATTAAAGGCTCCCTATCAAGACTGGCGGAGAGGCAGGGATTCGAACCCTGGGTACCTTTCGGTACACACGCTTTCCAAGCGTGCTCCTTAAGCCATCTCGGACACCTCTCCGCGAAACTGTAACTTATGAAATGTTAATGAACATAGGTTGCCAAGTTGAGCGGATCCCCAACGTATTGATTTGCGAAGCAAATCAATAGGGGGTAACCCCAATAAAACTACATATCAATACTGCTCAACCTGTTTTATTATTATAGTAAACAAAGAGATATGTCGACAACGCAAATCACTGCCTTTTGGAATTTATGAATTCCTTCAGGATTCTTTGGGCGGTTTCCGCGTTATGTTTTTCGACAAGCAGTGTTCCCCACGCTTCTTCCGAAGGTTCGTCCTCGTGGATATTTGCCGTCGGAAGAATATCTTCTTTTAAAGCCACTTTTATGCCGTGCTGTTTCAGCACGCCCGAGAAAACTTCCGCCGTGATAAAATCGTTTACTCTTATTATCGGTGTAAAATCGTCGGTATTTTCCATCAACTTTCATCTCCTTTAAAAAAACATCTGTATATTATAAATAAAAAATGGTAAAAGTTAAGCATTTTATATAACTTTATATTTTAGCATGGCTGACTTGATAAAAATAAAAGTAGATTTTCATATCCACAGCAGCGAAGACTATGTCGAAACTGTTATGGAGAAAGAAAAATTGCCTACCCCTGAGGAATATATCCTCAAAGCGAAACAGCTCGGGTTTGACGCCATTGCGTTCACCAATCACTCGACATGGTTTGACGAAGATAAATATTCCCGCCTGGCCTTCGAAAACGGGATAATCCTTTTCCCGGGCATTGAAATGTGCGTTAGCGGGAAGCACATCCTGCTTTACAATTTTCCCAAGGGTTCGTGGATAGACTCTTTTGAAAAGTTAAGGGAGCTTAAACATGACGGCAATCTGGTAATAGCCGCCCATCCTTACTTCTGGGCAGGCAAGTGCCTTGGGAAAGAACTCGATAAAAACATTTCCCTGTTTGACGGTATCGAAGCGGCTCATTTTTTTACCGGATGGTTTGACCTGAATAAAAAAGCGGTTGCCGCCGCGGGAAAATACGGACTCCCTCTGGTTTCTTTTTCCGACAGCCATAAACTCCGTATGTTCGGCAGGAATTACGCGTTTTTATATGTCAGGGAAAAATCGGCAAAAGGGATAATAGAGGCGGTTAAAACGGGGCGTGTGGAAAATGTTCTGCCTCCGATGAAAATACACGAGCTTATACGCGAATCTTTCTCGAAGTTGAAATATATAAAATATTTGTTTGGCGAGTCCCCTGAAGAAAAATTTATCCGTCTTAACAGTCCTAAAGGTTGACAAATCCCCGGATTTCCTTATAATTTTACATTTTACGCGCTCTAAACCACGGGTATATGAGATATGGGAAAAACTGATTTCATAGAATTATGCAAAAAATGCGATGACCCCTGCTGTAACGGGTATTTTATCCTGAGCGAAGCCGAAAGGAAAATGCTTTGTGAAGCGGGGCATGACCGTCATATCGAGGAAAGAGAAGATTACTGTGTTTTCGAAGGGGACCCGTGCCCTTTTTACAGCGACGGGAAATGTTCGATACACGATATCCGTCCGACTATCTGCAGGGTATATCCTATGTATCCGTATATCAACGACGACGGGAAACTGGGAATAGATATCGATGACGAATGCCCCGCGGTGAAAAAACTCGGGAAAGAATTCTTTGAGCAGGCCCGCGAAAAAGCGGAAAAATTCGTCAGGAAAGAGATTTCAGTCGAAGCTTACAAAAAATTCTGGGCGGAATATTAAAATGCCGAACCCCGCGTTTAGCCCGCTTTCCCCGTCTCCCCGGCAGCTTTGATTGCCCATTTGCCGCTTATCGGCCCGATGAACTCATGAAGAATCGTAGAGCCTATGATTACGCTCAAGATAATATCCGAAAACTTGTCGAAAGCAGGATCCTGTTTCATCAGGAGCGCAAGCCCCACCACGATTCCTCCGAGAGGGATAAGGCCTCCGACAGTATATTTTTTGACTTTGGCGGGAGCGTGTGAAATACTTCCGCCGACATAAGTTCCCGCAAATTTGCCAGCGAGCCTGAAAATGATGAAAAAGAAAACAAGAGGAAGCGATTTGAGGAGTACGCTGAAATCGAGTATCATTCCGCTTATAGTGAAGAAGAGCACAAATATGAGCTCTTCCGTGTATCTCTCAAGCATTCCGAAGATCAGGGCGCTTTTGGGGTGAAAATTTGTGGCGACAATACCCATTGTCATCGTTGCCAGAAGTTCATCGACTCCCAAAAGGTTTGCCAAACCGGTGCAAAGTGAGAGCAGACCGAAAACAAGGACAATAAAAACACCTTCTTTTTCTTTTCTTATAAACCATGTTATGGTTATAAAAAGAAAACCAAAAATTATTCCCATCAGCAGCGAACCGGATATCTGCATTAAGGGTTTTAAGATAGTGGTCGATACGCTGAAGACTTTATGGAGCACAAAAGCCTGCGCTATGACGACGATTACGCTGTAATTGATGATTCCCGTGACATCATCCAGCGCTCCCACGCTGAGAATGGCCGATGTCACAGGGCCTTTTGCTTTATATTGATGGCTTACGGCAAGCATCGGAGATGGATCCGTGGGAGAGCCGAGACATCCCATAAGAATGCTGAAAGGTATAAATACGCTTATCCATGTTCCCCCCTGCACGTGGACCATAAAAGGAGATATCACGAGAAACCCGGCGGTAAGGGCGATCAACGCGAATTCTGCCTCAAAGATGGTCATATAGAGAATAGATTTCCCCAAAGATTTTAGCTGCGAGTAAACAAGGGTTCCTCCGATTGAGAAAGTTATGAAGGCAAGCGAGATATTGGTAATAAGGTTTGTATGGTTTACTGCTTCTTTGGGTATAAAATTAAAAACGGTAGGGTTTAGTAACACGCCCGCCAAAAGATAACCCGTAACCTTGGGCAGGCTGAACTTCGAAACAATTTCGCCGAAAACAAATCCGCCGAACAAAACCAAACCGACTATAAGGATAGGGTCCATATAATAATCTCTCCGGCTATAACTATAATATTAAATAACGGATATAAATTTAAAAACACTATACTTGTGTTTTATGCTGATTTATTTTATATTACTTGGTATAAAAAACACTACTTAAATTTTATAATATGACAAAAATCTTTCACCGTGTGTTTCTATCTTTATCTGTTTTTTTAATCCTCTCCCTCCTGTCGGGATGCAGGACGCTGAAAGCACCCGAAACCCCGTATGAATCATGGCAGGCGCCGGATTGGGGCAAGCCGGCAAAAGTAAAAGACTCTTTCTGGACATCTATAAGAGCAAGAAAACTTCAGAGCGACGAACCTTTGACACTCGCGGAACTTGTCGCGATTTCGTTTGAGAATAATCCTGCTACGCGCCAATACTGGCAGGCGGCAAAAGCCAGAGAAGCGGAATTAAAACAGGCGCAAAGCAAGTGGTATCCGCAGGCGAATGTTTCGGCCCAGGTTGACCGCCAAAAACAGCAGTTCAGCGAGGCGCGCGATACCGATTCCGCGGTTTACGGGCCGGCGGCTGACATTACGTTTCTTATTTTTGATTTTGGCGGAAGGAATGCCGACATAGAAGCGACTTTGCAGATGCTTCTTGCTTCCAACTTCCAGTTCAATCAGTCCATCCAGGACCTTTTGCTTAATGTCGAAACGGCTTACTATACGTTTTTCAGCGCGCTGGCGGCGGTTGAAGTCGCGGAAGCGAATGTCGCCGACGCTGAGACGGCGCATGTTGTGGCCCGTCAAAAATTCGAGGCCGGGCTCGTTACGAAACTTGATGTCCTGCAGGCGAAATCGAATCTTGACGATGCCCTGTATTCACTCGAAGATGCCAGGGGAAATGTGCAGACCGCGAAAGGAAATCTCGCGAAAGCGATAGGATTCCCCGCCGACACGCAATTTTCGATAGCCCCTCCGGGAAACGAAGCCCCGCGCGATATTAAAACGGAGGAAATAACGGCTTTGATAGACCGGGCGCTGGAAAACAGGCCTGACATAAGCGCGCGCAGGGCCGGGGTCCGCGCGAAAGAAGCAGTTGTCAGGTCAGCCAATTCGGATTTATGGCCGTCTATAACGGGAGGGGCTTCTGCTGATAAAAACTGGCGGCATGATTATGAAGGCGATAACAATACCAGAGACAACGAGTATATGGGATACATTAAAGTGGAGTGGGATATATTCGACGGATTTTATAATTTGAGCAGGAAAAAGCAGGCCCTGGCCGAAGCCGAAGAAGAGAAAGCAAAACTTATAGAAGCCGAGATAGAAGCAAGTTCCGATGTATGGATTAAATATTACGGGTATAAAACAGCTGTTTCAAAACTGGTTTTCAGCAAAGCTTTTCTCTCCAGCTCGAAAGAATCTTACGAACTCGCGCTTGAAGGATACAGAGCGGGGTTAAAAGATATACTTGATTTGCTTGACGCTCAGGCCAAGCTATCGGACGCGAGAGGGAAATTAATAGATTCCAGGAAAGGGCTTTTTATCGCGGTAGCCGAACTCGCGCATGCTACGGGTTCCCTGGGCTCTTTTGATGAATCAGCCGATTAGTTTTCGGGGAGGTAAATAAATGCATTTTAATAAAAAAAACTTGTTGTGGATAATAGTATTCGCGCTCCTGTTTATATTGATGTTTAAGAGTTGCTCGAAGAAACCTTCGGCTCCTCCTATCCATCCCAGGCCGGTTAGAATGGCTGTCGCGGTCAAAAAAGACATACCTGTTTACATTGATTCTTTCGGAACCATAAACGCTTATTACAGCGTTAATATTCAGGCTCGGGTTACCGGCGAAGTAACCGCTGTCCATTTTAAAGAAGGAGACGAAGTAAAGAAAGGCGATTTGCTTTTTAGCATAGACGCCAGGCCTTACGAAGCCGAACTCGAAAAAGCGCAGGCGCTTCTCGCCGAAGATCTGGTCGCTTTCAAACTGAAACAGGACACCCTTGACAGAAACCGTAAACTTATGGGAAAAAACCTTATCTCGAAACAGGATTTCGAGACATACCAGTCGGATGCGGCCGCCGCGGAAGCGAAAGTCAGCCTTGACCGCGCCGCGGTTGACCAGGCTGAACTGGATGTTGAATTTTGTTCCATATGTTCTCCAATAGACGGCATAACGGGCAAGCGCCTTGTTGACCCGGGCAATATTGTTCCCGCCAACACCGGGCCAACCCTTGTGAATATCAGAAAAGTAGACCTTCTTTTTATTGATTTTATGATTTCGGAGAAAGATTTTCCGGAAGTGCACAAGCAGATGAAAGGAGAGGTGTTGGATGTCATGATTAATCCGGCGGGGGATGAAAAATCATATAAAGGGAAACTCACCCTGGTAAATAACGCGGTTGACTCCCAGACGGGAATGATTTTGCTGAGAGCGGAAATCCAGAATTCCGAGAAAACCCTCTGGCCCGGGCAATACGCTACCGTCCGTTTAGTCGTGCGCACTGAAAAAGACGCTGTGCTTGTGCCTGTGACAGCCGTTCAGTTTGGGCAGAAAGGCATGTATATATATGTCGTTACCGATGAGAATACAGCGAAATTAAAGGAAAACATCATAACCGGTCTTCAGCAGGATGACAATCTGGTAATAAAAAAAGGTATTTCTCCCGGAGAAAAGGTCGTTACTTACGGTCAACTGGGCTTGAGGGACGGAATCCCGGTTATAGATATTGACAGCCAGACCGCCAATAAGGAAGCCGAAAAACACGGCGAAGGCGAAAAAGACAAAAAGAAATCTTCTGACAAGGGTTAATAATGGTCTTCTCCGAAATATTTATACGCCGTCCCATAATGACCGTCTTAGTCATTGTGTCTATCTCCCTTTTCGGCATAGCGGCGTATTTTGCTCTTCCCATAAGCGATTTACCGTCGGTGGATTATCCCGTGATAACGATTACCGTCACGTATCCCGGAGCAACGCCTTCGATAATGGCGTCTTCATGCGCTTCTCCGCTTGAGGATGAATGTATGCAGATTCCCGGACTTGAGACGATTATTTCCGATAACACTCCCGGGGTGACCACGATAACACTTAGCTTCAACCTTGATAAGGACGTTGATTTGGCGGCGCCGGATGTTCAGGCGGCGATTTCCCGCGCCCAGAGCAACCTGCCCGCCGATTTGCCTCAGCCTCCGACTTATGAAAAAACCAATCCTGCCGACCAGCCGATAATATATATACTGCTCAGGTCGGAAACAATGACACAGGGAGATTTATACGACTACGCGCATAAGACAATCGGCCAGAGAATAAATATGATAGAAGGGATTTCAAAGGTTAATATTTACGGGGCCAAGCGTTCCATAAGGATTATGGTCGACCCCAATAAACTTGCTTATCTGGGTTTGGGTTTTGACGAGGTGGCGCAGGCCTTGAACACGGCCACGGTAACTATCCCGGGCGGAGACTTGAACGGCAAATACAGGGCTTTTTCGATAGAACCGCAGGGACAGCTTGTCAAACCTTCGGAATACGAGGAATTGATTATAGCCTACAGAAATGATGCGCCCATACGATTGAAAGATATCGGGAAGTGTGTTGACAGCATACAAAGTGATGTCATAAATTTTATGTATGGCGATAAGGAGAGAGGTGTAAAACCGGGTGTGATTTGTGTGGCCGCGACGCGGGCCTCCGGCGCAAACACGGTTGCTTTGTCGCAAAAAGTGCGCGAACTTCTTGCCGATATAGAACCGACACTTCCCGGCGCGCTGGAAGTGGATGTGTTTTACGACCAGGCGGCCCAGATAAAGGAATCAGTTGAGGATGTTAAAACAACCATAGTCATAGCGCTTGCTCTTGTTGTGTTGATTATTTTTCTTTTCCTCGGGCGTGTCACGGATACGCTTGTCCCTTCAATGGTTTTGCCTACGACGCTTTTATGGACGTTTCTGGTTATGTTTGCCGCGGGTTTCAGCCTCGACAACCTTTCTCTAATGGCGCTTACCTTATCGGTCGGATTCCTGGTCGATGACGCCATAGTTGTCCTTGAAAATACCGTCCGCCATATCCAGGCGGGCAAAAAACCGTTTGACGCCGCCATAAAAAGCATGAAGGAAATAACCGGGACGGTTATATCGACAAGTTTTGCCCTTATAACGGTTTTTATACCGCTTGTATTTATGGGCGGTGTTGTGGGCCGCAACTTCAAGGAATTTGCTTTAACAGTCGTTTTTGCCATTATATGTTCTACCATTATTGCTTTAACCCTGACGCCGATGATGTGCGCGAGAATGTTGCAAAGCGCCAAAGATGTCAAAACCAGGCTGGAGAAATTTACCGATAAATTTGTGAAAGGACTTGTCAACCGGTATGTAGGTCCTCTTAAATGGGTTTTGTCGCATCGCTATACGGCCCTTTGGGGAGGGGTCGCGTGTGTTGTGGGAATCCTGTGGCTTTTTACGGTTCTCCCCAAAACATTTATGCCTATCGGGGACAGCGGGCTTTTTTACGGCCAGATGCAGGCGATTCTGGGGACATCGACGGAAGAAATACGGTTTTTCCAGGACAAGGTGAACGGTATAATTTCCGGCCATCCGGCTGTTAAAGCTATGTTTACCGTAACGGGAAAGCAAACCGGCGCTGACCAGAGCACCGGTATGATTGTGGCAACCCTAAAACCCTTAAGTGAAAGAAAACCGATAGAACAAGTTGTCCGGGAAATCAACAAATCCCTTATGCGGCTGTCGGATTTAGGGTTTGTTTATCTTATGCCTCTGCCTTCCCTTGAATTGAGCACCGGCGCTGAGAGTACGGCAACAGGCAGCCAGTATTCTTATGTATTATCGGGGCAGAACCGGGATGAGGTGTATGAAGCCGCGCAAAAAATACAGCAGCAAATGGAAGGGCTCCCGTATTTTTCGGGAATCCAGAGCAGTGTAAAAATCGATTTGCCGAGGTTGAATGTCCTTATCGACCGTGACAGGGCTTCATCTCTCGGTATTACCGCCGCGGATATTGAAAACACCCTTCTTTACGCGTTCGCAAAGGGAAAGACAACCTTGTATCTTACCGATATAGACCAGTACTGGGTTATGCTTGAATCGATTGATGAATTCAGGCGGGAACCGCAGGACCTTAATCATATATATATACGCTCAAAAACAACCGGCAAACTTGTCCCCATGAGTGTAGTCGGCGAATGGGAACAGGATGTCGGCCCGCAGAATGTCCCGCATCATAACCAGTTGAACGCGGCCACGATTTCATATAATCTGGCGCCGGGAGTTGCGCTCGGAGACGCGACAAAAGCGATTAACCGTGCCGCCCAAATCCTGCCGCCGAGTGTTATGGGAGCGATGCAGGGCCAGGCTCAGGAATTTGAAGAAGCGGTGAAAAGCCTGGCTGTGCTGATGATTGTGGCTGTGCTGATAATGTATGTCATACTCGGTATTTTATATGAGAGTTATATACATCCCCTGACTGTTCTGACGACACTGCCGCCTGCGGCTTTCGGGGGGTTGATGACGCTTTTTCTGTTCAGGGCGGAACTTTCTATGTACGCGTATATAGGTATTTTTATGTTGCTCGGCATCGTATCGAAAAACGGGATTATGATGGTTGATTTTGCCAAGCAGAATATGGAAGAAGAGAATATGAACGCTTTTGACGCGATATTCAACGCCTGCAAGACAAGGTTTCGTCCCATTCTTATGACAGGTGCTTCCACGATAATAGGAGCCATGCCTATCGCTCTCGGTTTCGGAGCCGACGGCGCCGCAAGACGTCCGCTCGGACTGATTATTGTGGGCGGGCTTGCATTCGCGCAGGTTGTGACGCTGTTTATTACGCCGGGGTTGTTTCTTTATATGCAGGATATCCAGGAAAAATTTCTCGACAGGTTCGAACTTTCCAAATCCGACGCGAAAAGAAAGCTCGAAGAAAAAGAAGCCCCGGCGGCTGAGTAAGACATTTACGGCCGTAATATTAGAGGGGCAGGAACGAGCGGTCTTTTATTTGTAGTTCTTCTATGACACCGGACATATCTTTTAAACCCGAAGCTTTCAGCGATTTTTCCCTGAGGGATTTCACTTTTTTGAAATGCCGCGAGTACCACGCGAAAAATTTACGGAAGACAGCTGTTCCTTTTTTTTCTCCGTAAAAACCGGCAAGCAGATGCAGGTGTTCTTTCATCGTGTTTATTATTTCTTCCGTTGATGGGGGAGCGCAGTCTATTCCTTTCCCAATGTATTTTTCCGCAGCTTTGAAAATCCACGGGTTTCCGAGAGCGCCTCTCGCGACGGTTACGGCATCGCAGTTTGTTGCGTCGAACATTTTTTTTATCATCCGCGGCGTTATGTTGTCGCCGCTGGCTATGACGGGTATCCTGACCGTTTTTTTCACTGCCTTTATGATTGAGTAGTCAACCTGTCCGGAATATCCCTGGGTTTTTGTGCGGCCATGTAGAAAAATAGCTTTTGCCCCCGCTTTTTCCGCCCCTTCGGAAATATGCACCGCGTTGATGTTTCCCTCATCCCACCCGGAACGGATTTTTAAAGTTACGGGGACATCAGAGTTTTGGATTACAACCGACAATTGTTCCAGGAGTTTAGCCGGATTCTTCAGCAGGCCGGCTCCTTTTTCTCTTGAGGACACTTTGCCCACGGGACATGCCGCGTTAAAATCCAAAACATCGAAATGGGAATCTTTAAGCATCTTCAGAGAATCTTTTAAAATGGGGCCTTCGTCTCCCAGTATCTGGATTCCAAGGGGTCTGTCGTCTTTGTTCGATTCGAGCATTTTTAAAGTGTTTTTGTTCTTATAATACATCGCCCGCACGCTTATCATCTCGGTGAAAGCGAATTTGCACCCGCATTTTCTCGCGATTAAACGGAAAGGAAGGTCGCTGACTCCCGCAAGAGGAGCCGATATAAGACGCGAGCCA
>JAQUNG010000061.1 GCA_028717725.1 bacterium
CGATCTCCTGACGACCTCGTAAACAAATACGGCACGGACTCCGTAAGGCTTTATGAACTTTTTATAGGGCCGCCCGAGGTTGATTCCGAATGGAATGATAACGGAATCGAAGGCGTTTATAAGTTCCTGAGACGCCTATGGGAATGGACCCTCAGCGCGTGGGAAAACTCCCAAGATACCGAAAATGAACCGTTCACAAAACAGCTTCATATACTGACAAAGCACCTTACGGAACGCCTTGAATCGTTCAGGTTCAACACCGCGATAAGCGCTTTCATGGAATTCCTAAATTTCGCGCTCGGCAAAGAAATAAAAGACATACCGGTAGAAAAAATATCGATAGAAAAAATAATTGTTTTGATAGCTCCTTTCGCGCCTCATCTCGCCGAAGAATTATGGTCTCTGACGGGACACAAAGAAAGTGTTTTTAAATCGAAATGGCCTTCATATGATGAAAACCTTATAAAATTCGATGAAATAGACATCCCTGTCCAGATAAACGGAAAAGTAAGGTGCGTTTTAAAAGTCCCGGAGTCAATCTCGGAAGAAGCAATACTTGACAGGGCTTTGAAAAACGAAAATATCATAAAATTCACGGAAGGAAAAGCCCTGATCAAAAAAATCTACGTGCCGAAGAAAATAGTAAATCTGGTGGCCAGATGATCTTCAGAATTTATCTCTGCTCAGGACTTCTCTAATCGTCCTCTTTGGAATTTTCAATTCTCCGTCTTTTCCTTTGTAATATCTGCAGTCTTTTTTAAACTTTACGGCGTCCGGCTTCTCATCTTTAAACCCAAGCGCTATGACAGTATCCACGATATAAGCCTTCGGAATTTTCAGGATATCGGAAATTTTTTTCCTGTCTATCGCGCCCAGCCAGCATGCCCCGATATCCTTTTCCCACGCCGAAAGGATTATATTTTCAGCGGCTGCTCCGCTGTCCCTCTCAAAATGTCCCTGCGCGGCGATTTCCAGATTATTGATTATTACTATATAAGCCGCGGGTTTTTCACCTTCCGACGGGTTCCACTCGGGAGAAATATAACCGGCCCATCTCAAGCATTTGAATACTTTCTTTCTCACCTCATCTTTCGTAACCACAATAAATTTAAGCGGCTGAAGATTGGCGGCGCTGGGAGCAAGTCTCCCCGCATTTACCAATTGTTTCAGAATCCCCAGAGGGATTTTTTTCTGTTTAAATTTCCTTATCGTCCTTCTTGAAACAACCGCGTCGTAAACTTTCATAGCAAACCTCCACCGCAAAACTCATACTCTGTAAAAGGCGGAACTGTCTTCCGTTTCCCAAACCCTCACTTCCTTAAGAATATTACGCCCTTTCAACCGTTTATCGCCAAGCATTTTATCGTATATGAATTTGGCTATGTTTTCCGCGCTGGGCGCGGTATCGGCAAAAAAATCAAGCTCATCAAGGTTTTTATGGTCAAGCATACGGAGAACCGATGCCAGAGTTTTTTTCAAATCTTTGAAATCACATACCATTCCGGTTTTGCCGAGAGACTCGCTTTCCGCGGTGACGGCAACCCTCCAGTTATGTCCGTGGACCGTTTCCCTTTTCCCGTCCGCCAATGTTACACTGTGAGCGGAACTGAACTCATCTTCAACTCTTACTCCATACATAGGAAACTTCCTCCTTCACGACATTTATCCCGCGTATTTCACAGCCTAAGAATTTCTTTCCCATACGCCGGAAAGATTCGGGCGAGTCGCTTACGTAAAATACTGTTCTGCCCGATGTTCGGCGAGATTCCATATTCCCGCCCGCAAGAATATCCCTTAACTTATACGCCGAAGCGCGGGCGGAATCTATAATGCGGACTCTGTCTCCCATAAAACTCTTAATCCGGGTTTTAATAAGGGGATAATGGGTGCACCCGAGTATCAGCACGTCTATTTTCCTGCATTTCAAACCGCTAAGATATAATTTTATCACATTATCCAATACGGAGCCTTTCAGAATATTTTCTTCTATGAGAGGCACGAACAGGGGACATGCTTTTGATAAAACCCTTGCCGACGGGCAAAGAGCTTTTATATATTTTTCGTACGCGCCGCTCAAAATAGTGGCTTTTGTGCCGATAACACCTATATTACAGGTTTTTGATAAAGTCAACGCCTCTTCAACTGCGGGTTTCATAACATCGATAAGCGGAATTTTGCATCTGTTCTCGATATAAGGAAGGGCTACCGATGAAACTGTGTTGCATGCCGCGATTATCACCTTGACATTGTTCTGCGCCAGAAAATCGCAGTTTTCAACCGCAAACCTCCTGATTGTTTCGGGAGCCTTGGCTCCATATGGAACCCTCGCGGTATCTCCGAAGTAAATGATATTCTCTCCGGGAAGTATTTTTACTATTTCTTTAAGGACAGTCAGACCTCCGACGCCTGAGTCAAAAATACCAACCGGCAAAACATTTTTTTTCTTCATAACATTTCCCGAAAGTACTTTATTACGCCGGAAGCGATTCCCTCGGCAATTTTCTGCCTGTAATCTTCATGTAACAGGAGAACGCTCTCGTCGGCATTGGATATAAAACCCACCTCGACAAGAACCGCCGGCATATCCGTATTCCTCAACACATAGAATCTTGCTTCTTTAACTCCTCTGTTTTTAACCTGGGCGCTTTTAACGACTTCTTCGTTTATAAAACACGCAAGGCGCTTGCTTAAGCGTTTCCTCCTGGCCGAATCTACCTGCCCCGAAGAGCCCCCTTGATATGCGGAGTCGCCCAAAGCCAAATCTCCGTCCTCTATTTCTTCTATGGATTTCACTATTTCGGAAGTCGGCACCCCCAAAACAAATGTCTCAATACCGGTAACACTTTTCGCGGGAGCCGAATTTGCATGCACACTCATAAACAAATCCGCTTTTTCCGACCGCGCGATATCACATCTTTTCGCCAGCGTCACAAATACATCTTTATCCCTTGTCATTACAACCCGCAAACCCGTTTTCCCGAGTATAGCCGCGACTTTTTTTGATATATCAAGAACAATGGTTTTTTCGTTCGCGCCGTTTTTATTTCTTGCCCCGATATTTTCTCCGCCGTGCCCCGGATCGATAACAATTTTAAAATTTCTGAGATCCCCGGCTTCTTCCTTAACCGCAGGATTCCCGGTCTTTATATATAAATCAATTACCTGTTCTTTAACGCCCGCGGGAACATAAAGAATACCACCGCGCAATACAAGAGGCCCCCGCATTTCGAATGTTTTCCCGTTCGCCGACACATATTTATTATTTAAACTCATCAGAAGAACAAACCCCGGAGCTTCAAGTTTGGCTTCTTTTAAAACCGGGTCCCAGCAAAACTCCATGCCAAAAGCTTTTACTATAGAATTAATGTCGATGTACTGCGCGCCGTAATATCTATGCACATTGGTTTCAACAACACCCGCAGGTCCCTTTAACGAAAACCCTGCCGTAACCGATACCGCAAAAAACACCATTAATGACAACAAGAGCTTTTTCATACCCAATTAATTTACTATATAAACGCCTATTTCTGAAATAAATATTTATAGCGGCCGCCGGCAGGGTTTTTTATTTGACATAGATTAACAATATTCGGATAATAGGCAACTGAATCATATGCGGACATGGCGGAATTGGCAGACGCGCTAGATTCAGGTTCTAGTGGCCGAAAGGCTGTGGAGGTTCAAGTCCTCTTGTCCGCACCAGTGAACCGCGCAGGGTTCACTGTAAACTGAGAACTACACGGGGTTTACTGACCTGTACCCGCTGTGGCACAGGACATCAGGAGTAATTGAACATTAAAAAAACTCAATTGCGCTCTACAGCCCGATTGTTCTTATTGTTCTAAAAGGTTCAAACAAATCGCGAAGGAAGAAAGCCATTAAGTCAATCTTTACAGTATTTCTACTTTTAACCATTATCCTTTCGGGATGCGTTCCCCACACCGGCGTGCTAAAGCTGGAAAAGACTGAAATCGAAACATCCGTTATTAATCTTAACGGAAATTACCTCGTCGCATCAGGAACGGGAAAAGCGCCTGAAAACATTCGAAATACCGCGCAGAGAAAACTTATGTCGAAGCGCGCGGCAAAAATAAATGCCCTATCCAATTTATCCAACAGTGTTTTTGAGATACTGAATAAAAAAGGCTCAATAAAAGGCAAAATCGACATAACCTCTTATGCCCGGAACGCCGAATTTATCTATGAAGGAATTCCCGAAGACTGCGATACGGCTGTTGTCAAAGCCCGTTTGCCGTTAAACGGCAACAACAGCATTGCCGAATTAATCCAGGTAAAAAAAATCATTATTGAGTAATAAAAAAGGCGGTGACGAATGGGAAAAGGCGATATCCCCTGTTTATATATCAAAGGAAAGTGCCTTCCCGAAGCATGGGAAAGGGCAATAGTGGAAGTATGGGAAAAAGGCGTAGATGTCAGAACAGAATATGACCGCAAAAACACCTCAGGCGAATTTATAGACCCCCCAAGCAAAGACGCGACCGTAACCATCGAAGTAACGGAACCTTTTTCGGAACCCAGGATACATAAAAATTTTCCGGGAGGTCCGTCAGAGTTAGAGGTTTACAGACAGGAAGTAGTGGACGGAATTCACGACCACTGGGTAAACCCTCTGGACAAAGAAAAATGGACATACACATACCACGGCAGACTGTTCGGTTACACCGCGACCGAAGATCTCGAAAATCCGTCTTCAAAAAATTTAAAACCCATAAACCAAATGGAATATATCATAGAAAAACTGTGCGAAACCCACTACACCAGAAGAGCTCAGGCAATCACATGGATGCCTAATGCGGACGTTAAACTTGAAGATCCTCCTTGCCTCCAAAGGTTATGGTTCCGTATGATAAAAGATGCGCGGGGAACATTAACTCTCAATCTTAACAGCCACTGGAGAAGCCGTGACGCGTATAAAGCGTGGTTTATGAATGCGTTCGCCATGACGGATCTTCAGAAGAGAATAGCGGAACGGCTTTCCGAAAGAATCGGCAAAACGGTAGAAACCGGCCGTTATGTGGATATATCGGACTCTCTCCACATATACGGTTCTTATTTTAAAGAATTCAAACCTGAATTTGATAAGATAAAGGCAGACCCCGATTTTTCAAAGAGGTCTTTCAATTCGGAACATCCCGCGATAAAAATGCTCTTTGAAGAAACAAGGGAAAAACTTAAAAACGACCCTGATTTCATGCTGAGCAAATAAGAAGATCCATTGAGGGAAAACAGTTGAATAGTTCAGGAGATCAACAGTTCAATAGTAAAAGATAAACAGATAAAAAATAATAGCAGCCACAGAACACACAGCGAATACTACTCAGCGATTTGTTTTTAGTTTCTAAGCAAATCAGCGGGGGCGAGGAATAAAACGAGAGTGTCCCATGCCATTTTGCTTTGCAAAATGAAGATGCGGGGACTAAAAAGAGAGTGAAAAACACTTACTTGATTCGCTTCATCAGAACCAAGTGTAGTTGAAACTTTCTTAAGATAAACTTATGACGACAATAATCACAAACAGAAAAGCCCGCAGAGATTATACGATACTGGACACGATAGAAGCCGGCATAGAATTAAAAGGCACCGAAGTAAAATCTCTCAGGAATAAAAAAGGCAATTTATCCGATTCCTTTGCCAAAATCGAAAACGGCCAGGCATTCATCTTGAACCTCCATATCAGTCCTTATGAGTTCGGAAACAGGAATAATCACGATCCCATAAGGACAAGAAAACTGCTCCTCCATAAATCTGAAATCCGTAAACTTTTCGGACAGACCTCCGTAAAAGGGCATTCACTAATACCACTGAAACTTTATTTTAAAAAAGGCAGGGTAAAGGTTGAACTCGCAATAGCGGAAGGCAAAGCAAAATTCGACAAAAGAGAAGCCATAAAGAAAAAAGAAGACCTGCTCAAAATACAGCGGGCAAAAAAACGTTCCTATCAAAGTAAAATCTGATTCTACCCACCCTTGACACATGGCAATAAAAAGGTTATATTAACTTGTTAGTCAACTATACATATATGAAAAAACCCCAAATATATACGATTTTAGCGGTGTTGTTCCTAGGTCTTTCCGCATTCTACTGCAGAGGCGCTGAAATATCGGACAAAAAACCCGTTATCAATTCTTTTGTCCTTTCGGAAGATACTGTCGGATGGAGAGATAAAATAGAAATAGATGTTATATTTTCCGCGGAAATACAAAACCCTTTTGATTACGACGAAAACCTTGTTTATGCAGAATTGACATCCCCTGAAAATAAAACAGTGATAGCGGAAGGGTTCTTATACAACATACGAAAATCGGAACTGCCGGAAAAATATCTCTGGAAAATACGGTTCGCGCCCGACAAGAAAGGCCGATGGAAAGGCATTGTAAAAATTAAAAACCGATGGGGAGAAACAAACAGCGATTCATTCTTCTTTCAATGCTCTGAATCCCAAAATAAGGGCAATATAATTGTAAGCCCCAAAGACAGCTCCTACTTTGAATTCGAGAACAGGGAATTTTTCTTCCCTATCGGACATAATATAGGCTGGGCTTCCGCCTCAGGTTATAAAAAATACTTCAGAAAAATGTCGGAGAACGGGGAAAATTGGGCGCGTATCTGGATGTGCCCCTGGAACCTGGGGCTGGAATGGACGGGAGAAGGTTTCGAAGGCCTTAAAAGGTATAATCTGAAAAGAGCTTCTTCTCTGGATAAAATCATCGATTACGCCCGGGAAAAAGATATTTATATACAATTGGTCCTGAATAATCACGGACAGTTCAGCAAAATAACAGATCCGGAATGGGATAAAAATCCTTATAACGCGGCGAATGGCGGGCCATGCCTCGAACCGGGTGATTTTTTTTCGGATGAAAATCCCCAAAATATATTTAAAAACCGCCTCCGCTATATAATCGCCCGGTGGGGATACTCAAAAAACCTGATGGCATGGGAACTTTTCAACGAAGTCTCCTATATCACCGGTTTCGACATCGAAACCGACACTCAATGGCATAAGGAAATATCGTCATTTATAAAACAAAAAGACGCCCATAATCATCTTATCACAACCAGTTACGGCTCAAGAGTAAATATAGATACATTCAAACTTGAAAACATAGATTTCTCCCAGGTCCATACTTATACAAACAACATAACCACCATTATAGACACTGAATACGAACGATTTTCAAAACTTGGCAAACCCTTCTTTTTCGGCGAATTCGGCAGCAAGCTTATGACAAGGAAACACGACCCTGAAGGCAGTATCCTGCACTCGGCTCTCTGGACGGGTATGACCACTCCCTCATCCGGAACGGTAATGTCATGGTGGTGGGATTCGTATATCCAACCCCTGGACCTGTATGAATATTTCAAATGCATATCAAAATTCATCAAAGAAACCGACTTCAGGGTGGAAAATTTTGAATCCAGAAAAGCGTTTATCAAGGATTCCGGCGGGAACAATCTAAAGATAAGGGCGATTGCGAATGACAGGAAAATTTACTGCTGGATATATAATCCGGATACGGAAGTGTTCGGCTCTGAAAATAAAACCGACAAAACGGAATACAAAGGCGTCCAATTCACTGTAAAAGGATTATGCAAAGGTTCCTATAAGACAGATTACTGGAACACATTCACCGGAGAGATAGTCGGACAAGATACGATAGATTCGGAAGACGGTTCATTAACAGTCGGGGTCCCCGATTTCAAAGGGAATATAGCTCTGAAGATAATCGCTTTTAAAATACTTTCAAAAAGTTCGGCTTCACCCGAGATCATTTCCACAAGACAGCCCGACAGAAAAGAAACTCCGAAAAAGAAATTCCTGTGCGAAGAATTGAACGGCCGGATAAGCATAGACGGGAATATAGCGGACTGGATAAAAGAAGGCTACCGCGACGAACTGCTCGGCACGGTATCAAAAGAATCGGGATGTTATCAATCTGAAGGAATGATAAAAGATTTCATTGACTGCAGCGCCCGTTTTCTGGTTAAGCATGACAGAGACAATCTCTATTTCCTTGTCGTTGTCACCGATAATGAAATATGCGGACAATCTTCCAGGGCAAGCATATGGAAGAACGACTGTGTTGAGATATGGCTCGACGCAAAGAACAACGCTTCATTTATAAACAATATGCCGTATAACCCGAACTGTTTTCAAATAAATATCTCCCCCATAGTTAACGGAAAGGAACATCCTTCAATCTGGATATATAGGAACGACAACGCGTCCGAATTAAAAAAACAGATAAAGTTCTTCTCCAAAATCATCGCATCTGACAGCGGCAGCGGTTTTTTAGCGGAAGTGAAAATACCTGTTTCCGCCCTGGGTATCGCCCCTTTGGAGAAAAATCAGATACTCGGGTTCAACCTTTCCGTTTCGGATGTCGACACCTCAAAGAACTGGAGCCACATGCTATGGAACGGGACAAAGGAAGACGATGCCACCGAATGGGGACAATTAATAATAAAATAATAAATATACACACCTGAAATACAAATTCAACCACAGGCAGCACAGATAAAGATTATTTAAAAAACAACGCCCTAAAACACTAATGATTTAGTTTTTATATATGTATTTTTCTATCTGTGCAAATCTGTTAAATCTGCGGTTAAGAAGTTTTAGATGTTTTTTCGTGTTTTTATAATTACAATTTGCATTCAAGTTCGCATAAATTCCTGCCTGCCGCTTAATAGTTCAGCAGTTTAATAGTTTAGGGATTCGATTTTCTTTTTTAACTGTTAATCTGTTTATCTGCTGAACTACTTAACTAATTGTATCTGTGGCAGCTAATTTTCAGGGTTTTTATCCTGAATTTACTGTCTGACGTCTTACTCTCCTGCTTGACATATACGGAGTTCTGGTATATATTCAATTGCTTTTGTTCTTTGTCGGGGGTGATTCGGCTTCGACTGGAATACTGAAGCGGAAGCTGCATGTGGAGGTTGCAGGGAGGCCTCCTAAAACACCTTGCAAAATATAACTGCAGACGAACAGTTAGCTTTGGCCGCTTAAGACGGCCACGTTCCTGAAGCTCAGCCTGTGGGGCTCCAGGGGCGACTACAGCAGGCTCGCCGTTTTTTAATCTGTCCTATTAAAAAGCGGCTAAATTCGCCGGGACTGGCACTTATGGTTTTTAGTCCGGTTTAAGCCATAAATGCGAGACCAATGAACCGGGAGAAACATGTGGTATGCTGCCGTGAATCTGTTTCAGGACGCGGGTTCGACTCCCGCCACCTCCACCAGTCCCGCCGAAGGCCGTTAGGAATCTAAAAAATTCCAATGACCTTAGACAAATACCCCGGGGCGGGACAGAGTCCCGCAATAGGCACAGCGGTCTAACTCCTATCTTAAATCAGCCCCATTTCACCAAAAAAATCATATTTATACGGCTCGATTTACCGGCTTAAAATTTATAACTTGCTTTGTGGCAAGATATTACAATAATTCATGGACCATAAAATCTTTCCTTGACATTTTCTTAAATTCCATTAGAATTTTCTTTTTATAACATGGAGGAAACCAGCTGGTAAAATGGTGCTTCACACTTGGCATAAGAAACATAAAAACCACGCTATAAAAGTCCCCCGATACCGTCAACGGACAAATTATGACTGCGGGCCCGCTTCTCTGAAAATGGTCCTTGCTCACTACGGCAGAAAAATTTCGGTAAAAAAATTGAGGGCAATGTGCAAAACATCTCCAGAAAACGGGACAGGTTCCACGGGACTGAAAAGAACGGCCAGGAGACTGGGTTTTTCCGTATGGGATAAAAACAACGCTTCAATAAAAGACCTTAAAAAATACACTTTGCTTCATCCCGTAATAGTCCATTATGTCGCGTGGGGCGGCGGTCATTATTCAGTCATCATAGGAGTAAGCAAAGACAGAATTCTTATAGCGGATCCGTCCAAAAACGGCATAATACGAACCGTAAACAAATCACGGTTTCTGAAGTACTGGGTTGATGAAAAAACAAACGACAAACCACCTCACAGAAGATGGATGCTCGTGATAAAACCTAAGAAAAAAGCCGCGGCTTAGGGATTTTTTGAATTTTCGATACCGTTCATCAGTCTTTCGACAAACGCGGAACACGCGATTCCCAGAAAAAACCCGACAAAAGACAAGCCGAACACCGTGAGGAAAGAGATAAAATAACTATCCATCGTCCCTTTATAAATAAACAGGAAGCCCAGTATAAAACCCAAGACAGACCCGGCAAAAGCAAGAGGCATTTTTAATTTTCCGGTAAAATCTCTCGGTATATAAATTTTCTGGCGGCAGGTGTTACACATTACACGCCGCCCGCCCGAACCCGCCGGCAGGTGAAGAGTCTTCTTGCATTTTGAACATATTATCGTATCCTGGATATCTGACATATTTTTTATTATATTTTAAAATTGGTTTAAAATAAAGCACTATAACAGCATAATCTTATATTATGATAATTTTTAATGCAAACTTTACTTATTCAAGTGGTAAAATAATAATATGAAAAAACAGAAAAAACCTATCAAGCATATCATCGTGCCGGCGCCGCCCGCGCAACAAGCCGTGCAAAAAGCGGAATCCATAATAGTGCAAAACGACAAGGAACTCATAGATTTCGGCAGACTGATAAAAAACCTGGATACAAAAAGTATTTCTTATGCTGGAATAAAACCCATTCCCATAAACAAGATCATCGGCAGTGTGGGCAGGTACATAGATTTCAACAGTAAATTTTTTGTCGCGAAAGACGTTAAAAGCGCCAAATATTTAAGCGTTCTTTCCGCCATAAAAGAAGGTAATTCTCTTCCGCCTATAAAGGTTTATCAGGTTCTCGATAATTATTTTGTGATCGACGGGCACCACCGCGTTACCATCGCGAAAAACGCGCTGAAAGCCGAATTCATAGACGCAGAAGTGACAAAAGTCAATTTTGACATAGAGCTCAACCCAAAAAAGAAGTATTCATACAATACAGAAACAGCAAAA
>JAQUNG010000062.1 GCA_028717725.1 bacterium
CTCACTGAATTGCCCCTGGCTCTCAATATGTTTATATAGCTTATAAGCACGATAGCATTATTTACAACGATACCCATAAGCATTACAACACCCAAAAACGAGATGACGTTTAAATTTGTGCCGGTTAAAACAAAAGCAACTATAACACCGGTAAAAGTGAACGGTATCGCGAACATCACTATAAACGGGTCAAAAAACGATTCGAACTGCGCGGCCATCACCATATACACAAGGATAATGCCCATTACAAGCAAAACGAAAAGATCGCGGAACGCTTCCTCCTGTTCCTCCGCTTCGCCCCCGAAATTTATCAAGACCCCTTCGGGAACCGCTATCTTGCTTATCTCTTTTTTAATATCACTGACTACTTCTCCCGTAGATCGGGCGTGGGTATTGCATTCTACAGTTAAAACCCTTTCCCTGTTTTTTCTTTCTATTGCAAGAGGTCCGCATGTTTCTTTTATCTTCGCCACATTATTAAGTCTTATTTTTTGTCCCGTATAAGGAGACACTATCGCAAGATTGTTTACATCTTCTATGCTCTGCCTGTGAGATTCCTCCATCCTCACCCTTATATCATATGTATCGCCTTCTTCCCTGTATTTGGAAGCAACGCTTCCCTCAATATACGCTTTGAGCGTTTCTCCTATAACGGCTGTGTTCAATCCGAGAGCCGCTGCTTTTTCCCTGTCGATCTCAATATCTATTTCGGGGCGGTTAAGTTCGCGCGAAATACTTATATCGACCGCGCCTTCCACATTCTGCATCGCGTCCGCTATTTTATCTCCTATTTCTCCCGTTTTCTCGAAAGAGTTCCCGATTACTTCTATCTGAACGCTTTTACCCCCCGTGCCGGTGATAAGTTTAGACATCGGATTCCCCAGTTCGATATTAAGCTTTATTATGCCTCCTATCTTTTCCACCCGTTCCCTTACAACCTGGCCTATTTCCCATATATTTCTTTTTCTTTCGGTGACTTTTAACGTTTTCACACCGGCCTGACAGATATGGGTGCCCATTTCACGCCCGAAAGCCGCCGCTATACCCGGGAGAGTCCCCGATCTGGCGAATATAAATCTTTTTTCGGGTATATATTTTTCCATTATATCTTCCAACTGCGACGCTATTTTATCGGTTTCGCTGACCCTTGTGCCCACGGGAAGTTTTGCTGTCATGCTTAAATCACCGGAATCTTCTTCCGGAATAAACTCCGAACCTATATAACCGCTCAGGGTCATACTCGAAACAAACACCAGAAAGAAAATAAATATAACGAGTTTTTTATGGTTCAAAGAAAAACCCAGAGCTTTTTCATAAATACTTTCCGCAAAATGAAGAAACCCTCCGGAAAGAGCATATACGGGAGAAAATAAATTTTTTCCGCCGGCTTTGACGTTATCCGCAACCAGCCGCCGGCTGAACCATTTTGAACAAAGCATGGGAGTAAACGTGGAACAGGTAAATAAGGAACCGACAAGCGTCATTATCACTATAGCCGCCAGTTCGCCGAACATAATGCCGACCACACCGCTCGCAAAAAGGAGCGGTCCGAACACCACAACCGTGGTAAGAGTGGAGGCGGCGATAGAAGAGAATATTTCCATAGTGCCGTAAACGGAAGCTTCTTTCGGCCTTTCACCCCTGTCAATATGGCGGGTAACGTTATCAACGACAACTATCGCCCCATCCATAACCATGCCCAGCGCTATGACAAGCGAAGATAAACTAATAACGTTCAATGTCCTGCCGCTGACAAAAAGATACACAAACGCTATCAGAAGGGAAAAAGGTATTGTTAAGGCAATAATAAAACTCGATTTGACACTCCTTAAAAAAAACCAGACCACAAGAATAACAAGCAGAATCCCGTATCCCAGATTGGATTTCAATGTATCGATAGAAGACACGATATCCTCGGATGTATCGAATATAATCTTAAAATTCACATCCGGAGGAAAATCGCTTATCAATTCGTCCAGCCTTTTTTTAACTCTTTCAGCTACCTGCACGGTGTTTGTCCCAACCTGTTTCTGGACCATCATCATCAGGCCCTGGCTTTTATCGATCCTGACAATCATATCCAGGTCCATATAACCATCTTCTATCCGGGCAACATCCCTCAGGTAAACGACTTTGCCGTTTTTCTCTCCCAGTATGATGTAATTGATTTCGTCGGGACTCTTAAATTCGCCCGGAACTCTGACAAGATAATCGGTTAAGCCTGTCTCGATATTACCTACGGGCTGCGTTATATTTTCCGCACGTAAAATCTTCTCTATGTCGGAAATTGCAAAATCATAGGCTTTAAGCTTGTTATTATCCACCCATATGTTAATCTGCCTCTGATAGCCGCCGTAAAGCTGGACAGTTCCTACGCCCGGCAGCTGTTTGAGCTGATCCACAATCCTGTCATTGACCATATCGTACAAGTCGCGGTAAGTTTCCTTTGCCTGAATCCCGATTTGAAGAATAGGCATATTTGCCGTATTGAACTTAAATATAAACGGATTTTCCATCTCATCGGGGATATCGGGAAGATATCTCTTAGCAAGTTCTATCCTATCTCTTATATCATTGCTGGCCTCATTGAGGTCCGTCCCCCAGTTGAACTTCAGGCTCAATGCGCCTACACCTTCCATACACTTGGCGGTCATTCTGTCAAGTTCGGGAGTGGTGCCAAGCTGGTTTTCAAGCGGTTCTATTACATTTGTTTCGACATCCTGCGGGCTGGCGCCCGGATAAGTCGCGATTACGGAAATAACGGGCGATTCAATCTCGGGGAAAAGGTCCACTCCTATTCTCGAAACGCTGTAAAGAGCGATAATTATTATCGCAAAAAATATCATTATGTTTGTAACGGGTCTCTTAACGCCGAATTCAGGCAGGTTCATTTTTCCCCCGCATCGGAAATATACTTGTCTATTATCACCGCTCTGTCTTCTTTCAGTAATTGCTGCCCCATTATAACAACTTCATCTCCTTCCGAAAGCCCTTCCCTGACCCATGAGTAAGGCCCGCTTCTGAACCCGAGTTCCACATTTCTCCTATGGGCTTTCCCTTCCATAACGACATAAACATACGGGTTATCCCCGCCTCTCAACGCTTCTCTCAATATAACGGGAACACCAGACGCTTTATCTATCACAAGTTTAATCCGGACAAACATCCCCGGTTTGAGCGCATTATCCCCGTTGTCTATTCTGATTTTTACGGAAGCGGTTCGTGTCATGGTGTCTATGATAGGTCTTATTTCCGTGACATTCCCTCTGAATATTCTGCCGGGATACGCGTCCGCGGTTATCAAAGCCCCCTGCCCCAGTTTCAGTTCCGGATAATATATTTCCGGAATATTAAGTTTAATTTCAACTTCGTCAATATTAACTACGACGGCAACAACTGTCGATACATGGACATGGTCCCCCGGGTCAACAAGAATTTCACCGACTTTACCGTCTATCGGACTCTCAACCGGGGCCAGTTCATATTCAAAGCCGACTTCATCCCTGTCTATCATAAACAGGGCTTCCCCCCTTTTTACGGAATCCCCTTCTTTTTTCATACGTTCAATAATTTTACCGTCAACTTTCGGAAATATTTCGGCCTTATTGACCGCCTCGATATCACCTATATAATCAAGCGTCCTCTCTATATTTATAAGCTCAACCTTCATAGTTTTGACAGGCACCGGATATTCCTGTTGCTCGGGCTGTTCTTCCTGAGACGCGGCTTTTGAAAGCAGATTCGCCGTTTTGCGAATTAAGCCCGTGCTGCTCTCCGCCAGTAAACCGAGCAGGAAACAGCACAGCGCGATAATAATTTTAGATTTCATAAAATAAACCCCTTATTCTTTCAGACGCACGGCATTCTTTATCAAAGTTAACCCTGTCGATTTGTCAAGGTTGATTAAAGCAACGTGATACTCAATCAGAGCGTTTATATAATTCAACCTGGATTCGGAAAGTTTATCCTGATAATCAAGCATATCATGAGTGCTTACCTGCCCCGCGTTGAATCTTTTTTTCTGGGCATCATAGTTTTTTGTCTCGGTATCCCTGAAAAGTTTCGCGGCATACACCTGCCGCTCCTGCACCCTGACTTCCCTCACTTTATCCCTGACATCCAGCATTATATTGTGCTCAAGGTTCTTAAGCTGGAGCAAAGCAACCGCTTTCTCCAATTCTTTTTTGCGAAGATCGGCTCTTTCACCGCCGCCCCACGGTATTTTAAGGGTGACACCCGCATACCAGTCCTTGTGCCTGTAATCTATATCCTCAAGCGCCTTCTGCACATCCTTGCCCAGCCCGTTCAACCCAAAACTGCCCGTAAGATCCAAAGTGGGAAGCGTGGCATTCTTCGCCAATTTTACCTTTATTTCATTGTTTTTCAGCGATATCGTCATTGATATATAATCAGGCCTGTACTCAAACGCATCCCTGAGCGAATCGGCTATCGAAACCTCAACCGCCGAAAAATCGGGGGTGTCAAGCAGGTCAATATCCGAGTCCCAGAATTCAGGTTCGGAAATAATATTTGTAATAAGTTTCAGGTTGTCTTCCGAACGTTTGACGGCGGCTTCGCTTTGTATAATATACCTTCTTCTTTCCGCGACGGCGCTTTCCGACTCAAGAAGATCCACCGAGCTGATAAGCCCTTTTTCATATCTTTTCTTATTTATATCATACAGTTCTTCGGCAAGTCTGAGATAGTCTTCGGCAATAAGGTACGCCTCTTTGGCTAAAACACATCTATAATACATCTCTTTGGCTTTTGAAATAACTTCCATAACGTTGTTTTTAAATTCTTCGGCGGACATATCGTAGCTGTTCCTGGCAATCACAATATCGGCGGTATTTATATCTATGCCAAAATTCCTTAACAGCGGCTGTGTTACCGATATTCCCACCTCGGAAGAATACGAAGGATTGTAGATGATACCCCTGGAATTCGTCTTGTACCTGTTATTTTCAAAAAACAATTCGTACTTTGCCCCAGTAGGTATCATGCCCCCAACGGACAAATCCAGGTTCCCGTCTCTGAATGTCCCTAAATCGGGTGTAACAAACCGTTCCAGTCCCGGCATATTAAGCCCCTGCAATTCAAAAGGTTCGGTATTGGAAGGATAAGACCTGTCGTGAAAATTAAAATCGGCCAAAAAATACGGTTCGAACCTGGCTCCGGCGTAATTTATATCTTCCATTCTCATCTCGGGATATATACGGCTTATCTTTATATCAAGATTGTTCTCAAGCGCGAGGCCGATACAGCCCCTTATTGTCATGTCATATTTTTTCCCGTTCTCCGCATTGGCGATGAAGTCTTCTTTGATAAAATCCTCAACCGCCGCCGAATCTCCGGATACCGCGAAAGACGCTATGAAAATAAAAATTGGAAGAAACAGATATCTCATTTTATTTTTTACTCTTGTTCGATTTGTTATATTCGTCTATGTCTTTTGATATTTCATATAAGACTTCATATGCCTTACAGAACTTCCCCCTGTTGGCCGGACTGATTATCTTAAAGACACGCCTGAAATGTTTTATTACCATTCTGCGGAATCCCTCAATAAATTTTCTTCCTCTGCATCCCACGCTTATAATTATCTGCCTTCTGTTTTTTTCGTTTAATTCTCTCTCTAAATACCCTTCGCTCACCATCTTATCGACTATTTCCGAGGCAGTGCTTGCGGCCATACCCAGCGCCGAAGCCAGTTTTACCAAAGTGCAGTTTCCCGTATATTCAACGTGCATCAGGACCTTCATATGGCTGAGAGGCATATCCATGTTTTTGGAAAAAGACGAGCTTACGGAATGATACGACCTCATCATATGAGGGAATATCTCGGTAACTCTTTTCAGGTTCTTATCCATTTTTTACCTTTTCGTATTTTGAATTATTCTATTATTGGATTATTCGGTTTTAGAAGTATTTATCACACAAACTCCGTCAAGTCAAGCTTTTTATAACGGCCGGGTATTATTCAGGCGCGGAAATCACTTGCTTCCGGACGGATTTATCAGGGATTTTCCCCCGAAGCCCATAAGGTCTTTCCTTTTACAGGAAATCAGGGCTTTTTCCACAAGCTTTCTGTTCGATTCCCTGTTAAAATGCGCCAGCGCTCTTTGCAGGGCTTTTTCGCGGTTATTGGACGGCACATGAAGCTTCTGCCCCGTAAAAGGGTCCAACCCCGAATAATACATACATGTTGAGAGACTGCCCGGTGTTGGAGTAAATTCCTGAATCGAATCCGGGATAAAATGGGTTTTTTTGAAGTGAAGGGCAAGTTCAAGCATATCTTCAACAGCGCACCCCGGATGCGCGGATATATAATAAGGTATAAGAAACTGTTTTTTCCCCAGCCTCCTGTTGATTGATTTAAACTTTTCCGCAAATTCAAGATAAAGATTAAAAGGGGGTTTTCTCATTACCTTCAATACTCTTTCGGAAATATGTTCGGGCGCGACTCTCAACTGGCCGCTTATATGACTTCCGCATATTTGTTCAAGATATCCGCTTTTTTTATCGCGGAGCACCAAATCGTATCTTATGCCCGATGTCACAAAAACATTTTTTACCCGCGGGATTTTGCTGATTTTATCAAGCAGTCTCATCTGCGGGGTATGGTCAAAATCGAGATTTGCGCATATTTCCGGGAATAGACAGCTTTTCTCCGCGCAATGGAATCCTTTCCCTGTTTTACATCCCATTTTGTACATATTGGATGTGGGTCCGGAAAGGACCTGCACCGTTCCCCTGAAATCATGTCTTTTCGATAAGGCATTTATCTCTTTCAGTATGGAATCCTCGCTTCTATTCTGAATAATGTTCCCCTGCATAACGGGAATAGAACAATAAGCGCATTCCCCGAAACACCCCCTATGACTTGTAACGGACCATCTTACGGATTCAAGAGCGGGAACGGGTTTCTTATAAGCCGGGTGCGGATCCCTGGTATAAGGAAGAGAATAAATATAATCCATCTCAAGCTCTGTCAGAGGCTGAGAGGGTTCATTCTGTATGACATACCTGGTTTCATATCTTTGCGCAACAGGTCTATTTTTTTTACCGCAGCATGAATTTTCACTGATAAGCCTGAAAGCTTCCGCAAACTTCTTTTTATCGGAAAAAACTTCGCTGAATTCAGGTATAACCACGGAATTTTCGGGCAGATCCTTCGAGATATAAGCGATACCGGAAATATCGCATAAACAGGACTTATCTTTACCGGAATCCAGATTCTGCGCTATTTCAAGTATCTGGTTTTCTCCCATCCCGTAAACGAGAAAATCCGCTTTTGAATCTATCAACATTGATTTTCGGACTTTATCTTCCCAATAATCATAATGGGCAAAACGCCTGAGACTGGCCTCAACGCCTCCCATAACAATAGGAACATCTTTATAAGCCTGCCGGCAAAGGTTACTGTAAACAATATTCGCCCTGTCAGGCCTTTTTCCGTATTCGCCGCCGCATGAAAAAACATCGGATTTTCTCTTTTTACCCGGCCTCACGTAATTATTAAGCATTGAATCGATATTGCCCGAGGTAATTCCGATAAAAAGCCTCGGCTTCCCGAATATTTTGACCGAATTTACATCTTTCCAGTCCGGCTGGGGCACGATTCCGACTTTAAAACCGGAATCCGTCAATACCCTCCCGACTATAGCAATTCCGAATGACGGATGATCTACATAAGCATCTCCGCTGACAAGCAGGACATCTATCTCGTCCCAGCCCGCATCGAGAGCTTCTTTCGCCGTTACAGGCAATATATAGGGGGTTTTCATCTGATTTTTCCTTTTTTAAAATATTCCTTCATATATTTCCATGTTCTATCATCGACATCTCCGGTTACCGGCAGACCGTTTTTCGCCTGAAACTCCTTTATGGACTTGATAGTCAGATTTCCTCTGATACCGTCGACAGGCCCGGGCTCAAAACCGGCTCTTTTGAGAAATATCTGGGCATTACGGACATTTCTTGCGATATTTGAATTTTTATCCAGCTCTATTGTCTCTATTCCGAAGGAACAGTCAAGCAACTGTATCAAATCAGGCCACACCGGGCGGCCGCACTTAAGCAAAACGACTATTATTCTTTTGCCGTTGTATTCGGCAAAACCCGCGTAACAATGTCCTGCGTCTCTGGTAAAACCGGTTTTTCCCAACGCGCGGCCGGGATACTGCCAGGCGAAACGGCTTTTACCGTTGAGTATTATTTCTCTTTTTTTCCTCAACTTCCCGTTATTCCCGTAAACCGCGCCATAAACCTTGATCTTATCTTTTCTTTTTCCCATAACTTCGGCAAAATAAGGGATTTTAACGCATTCGCGGACAACCAAAGCAAGATCCTTAACCGTTGTATACTGTCTTTTTCCCGGAAGACCGTGAGGATTTATAAAATGTGAATTAACGGCGCCGATATCACGGCACAACAGGTTCATATCCTGCACAAAATCGGATTCTGAACCTGATACTTTTTCCGCAATTACTACAGCGGCATTATTGGCGGATTCGATCAGCAGGGCCCTCAGCAGTCCGTCCATGGTAAGAATATCCCCCTCTTGTATATCGATTCCGGAAGGAGGAACCGCCGCGGCCGCCGCAGAGACATTCGCATAATTCCCGAGTTCTGATTTTTCCATCGCCAGAAGGAAAGTGACAAGTTTTACGGTTGAAGCAGGGTAAAGTTTCTCTTCGCCGCACTTCTCAAATAATACTTCTCCCGTATCAAAATCAACGATAACGGCGGATTTCGCGTTCAGAGAAGGCCATGCAAATCCGCTGGTGTAAAAAAATACAAAAAATATCAATAAAACATATCTCATTCGGATATTATTACCAAATACAGATGTATTAATAAATCAAAAAATTATACCTTGACATTTACAATATCCTATGTTAACGTTAACAACGAATAGGGTATTCTGCTAACTTTCAACTATCCAACCCTCCCCCCAGAAGGTTGTTGAGAAAGGAGTACCCTATGTTTTTTTGCCAAAAATTATTTCCACTTTTGCTGTTTATCAATATCAATAGGATATTTTCCAGATAAATATATTCAACTTCAACAAAATAATAATTAAAAAATATCTTGAAATTTTGTTAAAAATGTGTTATCGTTAACATAGAAGTAACATTAACAGGAATTTAATATGGCTACAATATCCGATATCTCAAAAAAAACGGGATATTCTATGATGACTGTATCCCGCGTAGTAAATAATTCCAAAAATGTATCTGAAAAAGCAAGAGCTTCCATTATAAAGACCATCAAAGACCTTAATTACGCGCCCAATGCGGCCGCGAGAAGGCTTGTAAAACAAAAATCCCAGACCATCGGTCTTATAATCACGTACGAACAGATATTTTCATCATATTACTTTCTGACAATAATGAAGGGGGTTGAAGAAAAACTTGAAAAAACAAATTATAATCTGATTATGTATGCATCCAACTCCCCTAATGTATCTTCCGAAACAAAATTGCTGAATTTGATAAATCAAAAGTTTATAGACGGTTTTCTTGTTATCGCGCCTTCAAAAGACGAGTTTTTCATGAAAACGCTGAGTGAAAACAAAATTCCCACTATAATAATAGGCGCAAGTTACCCGTTTTTTAACTGTGTTGACGTGGACAACAATAAAGCGACTTTTCTCGCCGTCGAATACCTCCTGGCAAAAGGGCACAAATCCATAGGATTAATACACGGCACAAGAAACAGGTACGATGCCCTTGAAAGAGAGAAAGCTTTCACAGAATGTCTCGAAAAACACGGAATTGAAATAAACAAAAAATGGTTTGTCGACGGCCGTTTTGAATACCGGCAAGCTCACCTTAACACGTTAAAACTGATAGACGAAGGAACATTGCCCACAGCGTTTTTTTCCGCGAATGACCTGATGGCCATAGGGGCAATGGATGCTTTCCGCTCCCGCAACATCAAAATCCCGGAAGATATCTCAATAATGGGATTTGACGACATTGACCTCTCGAAATTAATACAGCCTCCTTTGACAACCGTCAGACAACCGCTTTATAATATGGGAGAAGAAGCGGCTTCAAGAATAGTAGAACTTGTCGAAAAAGAAAACAAACAAACCGTTTCCCGGACAATAAGAATGGACACCGAGATAGTGGAAAGAGAAAGCGTGAGAAAATTATGATTAAAAAAAGAAAAATTTTTTCGCTATCTTATCCAAACCATCATTCCATCGGCTTTACTCTTATAGAACTGCTTGTGGTAATCGCTATAATAGCGATTCTCGCCGGACTTCTTCTTCCGGTTTTAAAAAGAGCAAGGGATCATTCCTATACCGCGTTGTGCCACTCCAACTTAAAACAAATCGGCAATGCAATTTATATGTATTCTCTCGATTATAGAGACCTTTTTCCTATTGCTATAACATTTTCATGGGAACCTGAAGATTCAGGAGGTCCGTGGATACCCAATCCAAATCCGGGAGGAGGAAATGAAAGATGGATTCAAGATGTGTTAATCCCCTATCTGCACGGGGCTGTGGGAGATATGGGAGATATATGGAAATGCAGAGGACAAAGCGAGGCGGCTAAAACCATGTTTAACGAAACAGGATACAGGTATAATTACTGGTTCGCCATGGGCGGCGGAACAGCATCAAGCCAGACAGGCAGA
>JAQUNG010000063.1 GCA_028717725.1 bacterium
AAATTCGGTTTTTCTCATGACGGGCTGAGGCGTTGTTTTGACGAGCTCCTGTCGTTTGAACATATTGCCGTTGACGGGCTTATGGTCATGGCGCCGCTCTCGGACAACCCCGAAGATGCCCGGCCGGTATTCGCGAAAACAAGAGAATATTTCGAGGAATTGTGCCGCCGCCGGCAAATGAGATATCTTTCTATGGGAATGAGCCAGGATTACCGGACGGCTATCGAAGAAGGGTCTAATATGGTAAGGATAGGGACATCAATATTCAGACAGGAGATATAAATGAAAATCGGGATTATAGGGACGGGGAATATGGGGCAGGCGATTATAAGCCGGCTGAAAAGCGCGAGCCTTACCGTATTCGATAAAGATATTTCGAAAGCGGAGCGTGTAGCAAAAAAATTCGACGCGGTCCTGCATACGCGCCGAAACGCGAAATTGGAAAAAACAGAAGTTATTATTATATGTGTCAAACCGCGCGAAATAAAAAACGTCCTGGAATTTCTGTCGCGCATGGATTTGAAGAAAAAAACCCTGATATCCATAGCCGCCGGGATAAAGACAAGAGATCTGGAAAAAGCGGTCGGCGCGGTTGCCGTTATAAGGGCTATGCCCAATACACCGGCTTTGCTCGGGTTGGGGATGACCGCGGTGTGCGCGGGAAAATACGCCGGGAAAGAGGATTTAAAAAAAGCCGTTGCCGTATTTTCGAAAATAGGCGATTGTGTCCTGGTTAAGGAAAAAGATATGGATGCCGTAACCGCCGTAAGCGGCAGCGGACCCGCTTATGTGTTTTTATTCGCGGAGGAACTTATAAAAGCCGGCGTCAAAGCCGGATTGTCCTCTGAAACAAGCGCACGGCTGGTCGGAAAAACTTTTATGGGCGCGGCGGGCATGATGCAGGGCTCTGTCGCGGAACTGCCGGAACTCAGGGCAACCGTGACTTCAAAAGGGGGAACCACCGAGAAAGCGGTTAAAGTCCTGCAGAAAGAGAATTTCGGGAAAATAATCGCGAAGGCTGTCCTTGCCGCGAAAAAAAGAAGCGCTGAACTGTCGAAAAGCATCGGGAAATAGGCCGGGTCCGGGAAAAAATATGGAAATTTTATTCGACGCTTATTGTTTTATCCTGTTTCTGAGGTTTATTATACCTTTTACGGGCCAGATGTATTTTAACCCGGCGTTTGGTTTCCTGGTAAAAATAACGGATCCCGTTATCGGGTTTGTCAGGAATATGCTGTTTGGACGGTTATCGGATCTTTTGCCTCTTTTTGCCATGGTACTGATATTTACATTGAAGATATTATGGCTCATCGCGGAAGTCAAGACCATGGCTCCCGGAGCGCTTAGGCTGTCCGCGGCGGACGCGGTGGAAAAAGGGTTTTTCGGCGCGGTGTCCTTCTTTTTTGCCGTGTATTTTATTGCTGCGGCGTTTTATTGTATCGAGAGTTTCAGGAATGCCTATGACAATATTTCAAGGATATTGAAAGATTTGATACAGCCTATCTCCAGGTTCTGGGGTTTGTATCTCGGGAGGGATTCCGCTAAAGCCGCCGCGGTTTTTCTTTCCGTAATTTTCATATTCTTTGTTTTAAAGCTTCTTATCCTTAATGGATTCCTTTCATATCGGACAGGGAAATTTATTTTCAGCGTTGCCGCGTTATACGCCGCTTCGGTTTCGATGCTGGCGGATATAGTGAAGATTTTAAAGTTTTACACGGCGCTTATTTTTATCAGAATAATCATTTCATGGTTTGCCGTATCTTACAGGGGCCTTCTGTCCGCTTTTTTCTTTAACATAACCGAACCGTATCTCTCTGTTTTCAGGAGATTCCGGCTGTTTGCCGGCCCGATAGATTTTTCGCCTATGATAGCGATCTTCGCGATATGGTTTACGGCGGAGATTCTGCAGAGGATTATTATCATTATGAGCGGCTTGGTATGAGTTATTATAAGAAAACGTCCGAAGGGTTTTTAATCGAAGCGAAAGTCGTGGCGCGGTCTTCCAGGTCGGAGATCGCCGGTGTCCTGGGCGAAAAGCTGAAAGTATATCTGAAATCTCCGCCTGTAGACGGCAGGGCGAACGACGAACTGAAAACGCTGGTTGCCGGCCGGCTTGGAATTTCCGGAAAAGATGTCGCAATTGTCAGAGGCAGAGCCTGTTCCAATAAAAAAATAGTTGTCAGGACGAACGATGAAAATCTGCTGAAATCACTCCTGTAAATCGCCCTTTTTTGTGTTGACTTTTAAAAATTCTGATGATATTATTCGCAGTTCGACGGGTATTTTATAATTATGGAATATAAAAATACAGTTAATCTCCCTAAAACAGATTTCCCTATGAAGGCAGGCCTGTCTAAAAAAGAGCCTGAGATACTTCAAAAGTGGAACAGCCTGGATATCTATAATAAGATTCTTTCCGGTATGAGCGGAAAGCCCGATTTTATGCTTCACGACGGCCCTCCTTACGCGAACGGCGATATTCATCTGGGGCATGCGCTCAACAAGATATTAAAGGATATAATCGTAAAGTATAAGAATATGAGAGGATTCAGAAGCCCGTATGTGCCCGGATGGGACTGCCATGGCCTGCCCGTTGAGCATCAGCTGTTTAAAAACCTCGGGATATCGAAAAACGGGATTTCCCAATCCGACTTCCGGAAAAAAGCGCGCGCATATGCGGTGAAATTTGCCGAAATACAATCCGGGCAATTCCGGCGCCTGGGTGTTTTTGGGGACTGGGACCATCCGTATTACACGCTTGACGCCGAATATGAAACAAGTATTCTCGACTCGTTCGCGGAATTGGCGGACAAAGGTTATGTTTATAGAGGATTAAAGCCTATTTACTGGTGCGGAAAATGCGAAACAGCCCTCGCGGAAGCGGAAATTGAATATTCCGACAAAAAATCCCCGTCGGTCTTTGTCAAATTCAAGGCGGGCTCTCATGTATCCGAGTTTATAGGTTCCGATAAAGACGCTTATTTTATTATCTGGACGACGACCCCATGGACTTTACCCGCGAACCTCGCGGTGGCTTTACATCCGTCTTTTTCTTACGGCGCGTATGAAACGGATGGGGAAATATGGATTATGGCGACTGACCTTTCAGGCTCTTTTTTCGGAAAGACAGGTTTGTCTCCCAGATTGCTGAAAACTTTCAAAGGCGCGGAACTTGAGGGTAAAAAAGCCGAACACCCGTTTATAAAGAGGGAATCGGCGGTTGTGCTTGCCGATTATGTCACTCTTGAGCAGGGAACAGGGTGCGTTCATACCGCTCCGGGGCACGGGCAGGAAGATTATATCACCGGTTTGAAATACGGTTTGGACATATATTCGCCCGTCGACGAGAAAGGGTGTTTCAGAGATAATGTGGAACATTTCGCGGGAAAAAATGTTTTCAGCGCGAATAAAGATATCATCGAATTTATGAAAAAGAAAAATGTTCTGGTCCTGTCTGAAGAAGTGGAGCACTCGTATCCTCACTGCTGGAGATGTAAAGGTCCGGTTATTTTCAGGGCGACGGAACAATGGTTTATTAATGTTGACCATAAAGACTTAAGAAAGAAAACGCTTGATTACGCGAAAAAAGTGAGATGGCTGCCCTCATACGGACAGAACAGGATATCCTCTATGCTGGAAAACAGGCCGGATTGGTGCCTGTCGCGCCAGAGATACTGGGGCGTGCCCATTCCCGTATTTTACTGCGGAAAATGCGGCAAAGCCGTTTTATCGAAGAAAGTTATTAACCATGTCACCTCGCTGATGAGAGAGAATGGAGGCTGTGACATCTGGTTTGACTGGGATGCGGCGAAACTGCTTCCCGGAAATACCGTATGTGAATGCGGCTCCGCGGAATTTGTGAAGGAACATGATATACTTGATGTCTGGTTTGAATCGGGGGTAAGCCATACCGCCGTGATGAAACAGCGCGGGGGGCTTAATTATCCCGCGGATCTTTATCTTGAAGGTTCCGACCAGCACAGGGGATGGTTTCAGAGCTCGCTCCTGACGGCAGGGGCTCTTTACGGAAACGCCCCCTATAAAACCGTCCTTACGCATGGTTTTACCATAGATGAGGAAGGAAGAAAAATGTCAAAATCCCTCGGCAATGTCGTCGATCCCCTGAAAGTGATAGAGGAACGAGGCGCCGATATTCTGCGGCTCTGGGTTTCTTCCGTGGATTATACGATGGATGTGGCTTTATCCGAACATATACTCAAACAGGTGTCGGATTCATACAGGAGAATCAGGAACACGTTCCGCTATCTGCTGGGAAATGTTTCGGATTTCGATTATTCGTCCGACGGTGTGGATTATCAAAATCTTACCGCGGTTGACAAATGGGCGCTGAGCCGGCTTGCCGCGCTGATACACAGCGTTACGGATGCTTATGACAATTATGATTTCTGCAGGGTTTACCATCAGATCCACAATTTCTGCGCCGTTGATATGAGTTCTTTTTATCTTGATATTCTTAAAGACAGAATGTACACTTTCAGGGCTGGTTCGTCGGAGAGACGCTCATCCCAGACGGTAATGCATCGGATTCTCGTAAGTCTTTCCATGATGCTTGCTCCTGTTCTTTCTTTTACATGCGAAGAAGTATGGGAATATATTGATATCGCCGACAAAAGTCCGAGCGTCCATATGAACGGCTGGCCTGTTTGCGATGCGGAGTGGATAAATAAAGAGATCGAATCCGACTGGGCAAAGCTTATAAGAGTAAAAGCGGAAATCGATAAACTGCTTGAAGAACTTAGGAAAAACAAAAAAATCGGCAATTCTCTGCAGGCGAAAGCGGTGTTGTACGCGAAAGGCGGCGAATTGAAGGATTTTCTGCTCGGATATTCCGATATCCTGAAGACGGTATTCATAGTTTCCGATGTCGAAGTCAGGGATTTTGAGGAAAGAAAAGATTCGAAAGGCGGAGACATTAGCGGGTTGGAAATAAGAATAGACGGCGCTGACGGCGCGAAATGCGTCAGGTGCTGGAATTACAGCAAGACCGTGGGAACGATAGAAGGACATCCGGAAATTTGCGAAAGGTGTTTTAAAGTCATAACAGATAAATAAACGTCCATTAACGGGGGAAACATGACAAAGCTTACAAAGAAGGAAATCGACCAGTATAAACAAAAACTGCTCGAAGAACAGGCGAGGATTACGGGCGATGTGTCTTCAATGGAAAAACAGATACTTAATAATTCTCAGAGGGATTCTTCGGGGGATTTGTCAGGTTATTCAATGCATCTTGCCGATATGGGTTCGGATAATTTCGAGAGAGAATTTACTCTCGACCTTATGAAGAAAGAACAGGAAATCCTTTATGAAATACAGGACGCTATCGAACGCATAGAAAATGGCACGTTCGGAAAGTGCGAAATGTGCGGCTGTGATATAAACAAAACAAGGTTAAAGGCGCGTGCTTACGCCCGCTATTGCGTGGAATGCAAAGAGAAACTGGAGAAAAAAAATAAATAGTAACGGGCCAAAATGCTTAATGGAAATAACGGTCGGCAAAAAAAAAGCTGTAACGGAATAAAATGTTCGGAAGGCGCGCCTTGCAAGATTTCCGGGCGGATTATCCTTTTCCTGTCGATAATCCTTTTTATAGTTTTGGCGGACCAGGCGTCTAAACATATTGCGGTCCTGCGTTTCGGTCAAAACCCGTCCGCATACGGTCCTGCCGGTGTCATATCGATGACAATCGTCAAAAATACGGGAGCCGCATTCGGTATTTTCAGGGAAGTGCCTCTTATCAGAAATGTTTTTGTAATCCTGTCGCTTATAGCCCTTTCAGCGGTTTTCTACTTCAGAAAACATATTTTTGAAGGCCCATTTTATTTTATCTCGGGCATAGCCCTTTTCGCGGGCGGGACTTTGGGCAATATGCTTGACAGGGTATTCAGAGGTTATGTCATCGATTTCATAGACATAGATATTCCGGATATCAATATAAATATTTTAGATATATCCCTTGAAAGATGGCCGGCGTTCAATGTGGCGGATTCCTGTATATGCGCCGGAACTTTTCTGATACTTGTGTATCTGTGGAAATATGAACCGGGGAAACTTTATCCGAAAGGCCGGTAAGATATGTATCCTGTGCTGTTTAAAATAGGCGGTATTTCAGTTTATTCTTACGGTTTGATGCTTTCATTGGCTTTCCTTGCGGCTATTTATGCCGCGGTCCGACGCGCCAGAATCATTAATATCAACAGTCAGATAATCCTCGACCTGGGACTTGTTGTTATCCTGTCCGGAATAATAGGGGCAAGGATATTTTTTGTCATGCTGAACCTGGATTTTTATATCGACAATCCCTCCCAGATATTGAGGCTCGACAAGGGCGGGCTTGCCGTTTTCGGCGGTGTATTGTTTTCCATTATTACCGTATCTGTTTTCTGCCGTATCAGGAAATTGAATGTGTGGGATATTGCGGATGTGATTGCCCCGTCGATTGCCCTCGGACAGGCTATCGGAAGGATAGGATGTTTTTTGAACGGATGCTGTTGGGGAGTTCCTACAAACATGCCGTGCGGAGTGATATTCAGGCATAAGGAACTTATGCCTGAGAACCTGCATGGTGTGCCTCTGCATCCCGTTCAACTGTATAATTCTTTCCTGAACCTGCTGATTTTTTTTATTTTAAGCCGTATTTTTAAAAACAGGAAATCGAGTGGGGAAGTTTTTGCTTTTTATCTTATCCTGCATCCCTTTATGAGGTTCTGGACCGAATTTTTGAGGGGAGACAACGGAAAAGTATTTTTTAATATCACGATTTTCCAGTTGATTAGCGTATTGCTTTGCGTTTCCGGAATCATAATATTGCTCATCGTCAAATCGAAAAAATCTTTCGGACTGCGCGCGGCGCGCTGAAATTTTATGAAGACACTTTCTTTAAACGCGGATATTGAAAGTTCGGGAAAGAGAATTGACAAGTTCCTCTCCGAAAAAATGCCCGATTGTTCAAGAAGTTTTATAAAAAAACTGATAGATGACGGATGTGTTTCCGTAAACGGACTGTCCTGCAGGCCGAGCCGGAAGGTAACCGCGGGACAGACTGTAAAGGTTGATATTCCCGAAAAAAAACCTCTTCAGGCCGTTCCGAAAAATATCCCTCTCGACATAAAATATCAGGATGAAGATATAATCGTGGTAAATAAGCCCGCCGGTATGGTAGTTCATCCCGTTCACGGAGACTGCGGCAATACCCTTGTTAATGCCCTGTTGTATCATATAAAAGATCTTTCAGGCATAAACGGTGTTATGAGGCCGGGCATAGTCCATCGCCTTGATAAAGACACATCCGGGCTTATAGTCATAGCGAAAAATGACAGAGCCCACAATTTTCTGGCGGAACAGTTCAAGAGCCGTGAAGTGGTAAAAGAATACCGAGCGATTGTTTTCGGCAGGGTTATCGTTTCCCGTTTTGAAGTAAGCCTTCCGATAGGAAGGTCTAAAATCGACAGAAAAAAAATGGCGGTTGCCCCGGGAGGAAAACCTGCGCGTACGGGATTTGAACTGCTGAAAAGATGGGATGATTATTCCATGGTTTCGGCGCGTCTTTTTACGGGCAGGACCCATCAGATAAGGGTCCATCTTGCAAGTAAGGGGTTTCCCATCCTCGGCGATAGGATCTATGCCCGTTCAAAAAGCCATAAGGTTGGGGATATAAATGTGTTGAGACAGATGCTGCATTCGGAGAATCTGGAATTTATTCTGCCATCGACCGGGGAAAGAATCTGTTTGCGTTCGCCTGTTCCCGTGGACATGGAGAATGTAATAAAGTATCTGGACTCCGGGTTTACGGGGGAAAAATGAAAATTTTCAGGATAAGATATAAAGGCGCGGAATATTGGAGTGTGGAAGACGGTGACGGAAAACTTGTTTTGGCTGAAGGTTCTCCTTTTTCCCGGCTGAATAAAACCGGCGGCGCGCTAAAAAAAGAGGATGTTAAAATATTGCCGCCTTCCAACCCTTCGAAAATCGTGGCGGTCGGACTTAATTATAGGGATCACGCGAAGGAACTGGGTATGGGAATACCGCCGGAACCCCTTATTTTTCTGAAACCTCCGACGGCGGTTATAGGGCATGACGACAATATAGTGTATCCGGCTGTATCCGGAAGAGTGGACTATGAAGCCGAACTCGGCATAATCATCAGAAAAGAAATATACGCCGCTGACGAGTCCGCGGCAAAAGACGCGATACTGGGTTTCTGCTGCGCCAATGACATTACGGCGAGAGACCTGCAAAAGAAAGACGGGCAATGGACGAGAGCAAAATCTTTCAACACTTTTTGCCCTTTCGGTCCCTGCTGTTCGACGGATATAGAGCCGGATTCCCTGTCCGTAAAACTCAGGAAAAACGGGGAAACACTCCAGAATTCCAATACGTCGAATTTTATTTTTAAAACGGGTTACATTGTGAGTTTCATATCTAAGATAATGACACTTTATCCGGGCGATTTAATTTTGACGGGAACGCCCGCGGGAATAGGCCCGGTTGAAAAAAAAGACACTCTTGAGGTTGATATAGAAGATATAGGAGTCCTCAGGAATAAAGTGATATGATAAAAGTATGACAAAGGATGGAAACGCTAATGGCGTGGATATCGAGGAAAAAACCCTATTTTATCAATAAACTTCTGCTTGTTTTTATCTGCCTGTTTGCCGTTACAGGTATTCTCACGGCGGATAAAAACCGCGCGCTTTCGGTGATTGCATGGGGGCTTTGTTTTATTTGCGCTGTTTGTGCTATCATAGTAAGCTTGATACAGATAATGTATATTTCCAGAATGTATAAAGCGGAAAAGAAAATAGTTAAGGAAGATTTCAAGAAATCATTGAAAGAAATACGTTAACCCGCCGCGACCGAGAAGGAGCTATGTGAAAATGAAGGCGTATCCCATTAAGTTCAAACCTATTTACAAAGAGAGGATATGGGGCGGTTCGGCCCTTGCGAGAGAATATAATAAACCTTTTCCTCAGGAACTTAAAATCGGAGAGTCATGGGAGATAAGCGACAGACAGGACAGTATGTCAACGGTTGAAAACGGGGAATATGAGGGCCTGACGCTTACGGAGCTGATTGACAGGTTCAAAAGCGAATTTACCGGAAATGCCGGGGCAGGCAGGTTTCCCGTACTTGTTAAGGTTATAGATGCCAGAGATGTTCTGTCGGTGCAGGTTCATCCCGACGATATTTTTGCCCGGAATAACGAAAACGGAAGTTCCGGCAAAACGGAGATGTGGTATGTGATGGATGCGGACCCGGGCGCGAAGATTACCGCGGCTCTGCGCAAAAAAACAGACAGGAAAGAATTCAGGGAAGCCCTGGATGAGAAAAAACTTCCGGAATTACTGAACACCTTTTGCGTAAAACAGGGAGATGTCATTTATATCCCGTCGGGCAGGGTTCATGCCATAGGCGCGGGAATAATCCTGCTCGAAATCCAGCAGAACGCCGACCTGACTTACAGGGTTTATGATTGGGACAGAGTGGGTTTTGACGGCAAGCCGCGGGAACTGCATATAGAAAAAGCATTGGATGTCATAGATTACGGGGATTCGAAAGACCCGGTTATGCCGGATAAAAAACAGGTTATGGGAAACAACAGGAAGAGAAGCATGGTTGATTGCAAATACTTCTCGAACGACGCTTACAGCGTTTCCTGCGAAATGCGTTTAAAAACAAGGAAAAGTTTTAATATCGTGTCCTGTGTCGAAGGCGAATTCGAAGTGGAAGCCGGGAATATCGTCGAAAGGCTTTCAAAGGGGTATTCCTGCGTTATTCCCGCGTCATCCGGCGATTATTCCCTTAAAAACATCGGAAAGGATTTTTCCACCGCGGTTGTGACGATCGGGAAAAAGTAAAAACAGAAAAAATAAAGGGAAAAGTTAAATTATATAATAAAAATTAAAATAGTTTTATCTGTGATTATCCTTTGCTGTTTTGCTTTGCAAAAACAAACCGCTGAAGACTATTGTCTGTGCTATCTGTGGTTAGTGAAATTTTAGAAGTTTGTTTTATAAGTAAACAAAGGAGTGGGGTAAAATGAAGAAAATATTGTTTCTCTACTGTTTTTTCCTCGTTTCCCCGGCATTCTCCCAGAGTCTGGATATTTTCAACAACAGTTTTGAGACCGGCGACTTTCAGGAATGGGTTTGTTACGGGTGCTGGGAAATAACCGATTTCAAGGAAGATGTGCATTTTGGCACTTATGCCGCGGTAATCGATGTTTCCCGCGGACCGTCGAATGTCGGCAAAGGAGAATCCAACGCTGTTTTCCAGGATATTATGCACGCGGAAAACGAACGGTTTTCAGTCAGGGTATATGTAAAGACAAAAGACCTTATCGGAGCCAGGGCTTTTCTCAGAGTGGAAGCGATGAACGAGAAAGGCAATATTATAAAAATATGGGACAGCGAGAGAATCGGCGGCAGCAGCGGCTACAGGGAAATGGCGGTGTCGGGTAAGTCTCCCATGAATACGGTAAAGTTAAGAGTCCTTGGTTACATCCTTAACAGCGGGGACAATCCTTCGGGAAAAGCCTTTTTTGACGAATTTCTTTCAAGGCAGATACAGATTTAAAGGA
>JAQUNG010000064.1 GCA_028717725.1 bacterium
CGTCGCTGTTGATATCCGCTCCCACTGTCCAGCCATCCTTTATAATATCCCATCTTATTCTTTCGTACTGAGAACCGTTCCAGCATATATAGGGCCCGAGCCCGTGTGTCGTGCCGTCGGCATATATAGAGCGCGGCCTGTCATATAATATTTCCGTCATCTTCAACTGCGCCAGCATAGCCGCGGTAGTCAGGTCGTTGGCTCTCTTATTCGCCTCTATGCCTACGGGAAAAAGAGAAAGTATGCTTATGACCGCTATAGCCAGAATAGCCAGAGCCGCCACTGTCTCGATAAGTGTAAATCCACCGCGGGAACACCCTGTATCGGCGCCCCGCAAACCGTTTTTTGCTTTTACCCCGGCTCTACCGCTCGACAGGACAAACATCTTAATTATTTTTAATCTTTTACCGTTCATAACTATCCTTATGTTTCGTTCAAACCTTTTATCCGCACTCTTCCCGCGGAACCCGACGTCGTTATCTCATAAAAATCATAACCTCCCGCATTGTTCTTTCTTCTGCTTGTAACCCTGACTGTCCCTGCCTGGCAAGTGCCCCTTGAATTAAAACTTATTCTGCCTCCCGCTCCATACGCGGGTGTCGCGGCAGTAATGTCAACGCTCGGCGGAGGAACATACGCTTTTTCATATCTGCTCCCTGTCAAATCGCTTATATATATCGCATCCTGCGCGAGATTAACATCCACCCTGTAAGTCGCGTTCATAGTAATCGCCATCTGCCTCGCGAGCCGGAGCATAGACGCGACATTTACGGCGGATTTCTTTAACTCCTGTCCGGTCCCGAACGTCTTGACAAACGGCACTATCATAGCCATTATAACGACCATAATGCTCATTACAACCAGCAGTTCCGTCATTGTAAATGCGTTATATTTTTCTTTTTTTATCATCGCTTTTCCTTCGGCTGTTACTCGCTCCAGTTATTTATATCACCGGGCTGCGTCCCCGAATTAATCGATGGCGTAAAATCGCTGATGCCGTCAAAATCAGCCGTTCTGCCGTCTGCCCCCATGGAAAAAATATCGAACGAGAACCTGTTATGGAACGGAGCATCTCCCGGTGCTCCGTTGTCGTCATCCGACTCATAACAAATCTCATTTCCCCACGGGTCAACTATTTCATATCTGTTGTCGTTGTCGCGGTCAGCCACTCCTATCCTTTTGTTCTTATCGCCTTTAAATTCCATATAAGGGCCTGCCGTCATAGTAGCGTTTACTCCACCTCTCCACTTGGTCGTGAGATAGTGATACAAAGCTTCGGAAGAACGGTTAAAATTAACACTGCTCGCGTGATTATCATCCGGAGGAAAATCGCCGAAATCCATTTCATACATTTTTATCGCCACGGCAATACTTTCTATCAAAGACTTGGCTTTGATCTCAGCGGCTTTCTTCTGCGCGCTTCCGACAACAGGCATCAATATGCCGGCAAGTATCGCTATTATCGCAATAACCGTAAGAAGCTCTATCAGAGTAAATCCCGTTAAAGGATTTCGTTTTCTACTGTTCATAAAAACGTTTTTAACTTTACATTTAACCCCGTCTACAGCTTTTTCCGACGGGTTAAAACCGTTATAGCTATGTTTCATAATAACCTCCGTCACCACCTGTTATAATTCGAAACATCATCTACACTGCCGGCAATTCTGTCCGGCCCGGCCGAATATATATCCACAGTAGCCGCGTTGTTCGCGGGATTAATGGCGTCTACACTGTATCTCTTTCCCCAGGGGTCTATAAAATTCCCCGCCGGGTCAAGATCCCTGGAAGAAATTTTCATATAAGGGCCTTTCCAGAAATGTTCCGCTTCGTAGATTTCTTTCATCGCCCCAAGATAATTTTTAACCATCAGAACACTTCCATTAACGGTAAAACCGGTAAGCCAGCTAATCAGCCAGTTCGTGTTTTGCCCGCCGTTTATATTGGGATAACGCCCGAAATCCGACTCATACATACTGATGGCGAGTTCCAGTTTGCTTATATCGGTTTTTGCTTTCTTTATCATCGCCGCCTGCTCGGCTCCTCTCAAAAAAGGGATTGTGATTCCCACCAGTATCATAACTACGGTAATCACCATCAGCATTTCGATAAGCGTAAACCCCTTTAAAAAACTTTTATTCCCGACGCTCATTTTTCCGCTTCTTTCCGCTGTTCCATTTGTTCTTTCTTCCACCGAATATAATCATCAAGTGGGCTCCCCAATATAGAAACTACTTTCCAAATATTTCCAACTTTTTTCATTTCAATCCTTAAATAAATTTTATCGCTGTTATTGAACATTGACCGGGCTAATTCTCCGGCTTTTGCAACGTATTCCAACACTTTGTTACCGCTTTCCTCTGTTTCTTTAATCAATTCAATCAAATCACAGGAAGCCCATATTGCATCGCTCTGGATTTTCTGATTTTTCCGCGAGTTATACCAATTTTCAATATTCTGCAATTCTTTTTTTATCGCTTCAGTATCCATTCCCTGTTCTTTCATCATCTTTGCACAGGTTAATTTTTGTTTTTCTATTTCATTAGGATCATCATAAGTATATTTTTCCACGGTTTTTTCTTTGTTGAGTTTCAATGCAGAAAGATAATCCCTGAAGCAATCGTCAGGGCTTTTCGTTTTAGCGTACGAAAAAGAAGGAACGAAAAGCAAAAACGTTAAAATAACAACAGCAATGATTTTTTTCATACTTTTTACTCCTTTTTCACATTATGTATAAAGCAATATCTATGCCAACCGAATTCAACCTCAAATCCTCTACATTAAATATAACATATTGTTACGATTTGGCAACATTGTTACCTTGTGGTAACGCTAAAACATAAACCTCCTGGAATAAACAGATTGCAGGAGCCCTATGCCTGCCAGCATTGTAATGAGTGATGACCCGCCATAACTTACAAACGGCAAAGGAAGTCCTGTTATAGGCATTATACCTATCGTCATCCCTGCGTTTATAAACAAATGGACTAAAAACAAAACTCCGAGTCCGCCGGCTACAAGCCGTCCTTTCTCATCTCTTGACTCACTCGCTATTTTAAAAGACAGGATAACAAGCGCGGCAAAAAGAAAGACAACAAGCATGGTCCCCATAAAACCCCATTCTTCGCCGATAACGGAAAAAATAAAATCCGTATGGCGCTCGGGAAGAAAATCCAGCTGTGTCTGCGTTCCTTTAAGCCATCCCTTGCCCAGGATGCCGCCAGAACCTACCGCTATCTTTGACTGGATTGACTGGTATCCCACACCCAGAGGATCATGCTCGGGATTCAGGAAAGCCTTTATCCTTTCCTGCTGATAGGGTTTAAGAAGAAAATAACAGGGAACCGCGCATAATGCTCCTCCGAGAACCGTGCATAGGATGTCGACGGGCTTTGTCCCGGCGATATAAGACATCGCGAAAAAAACCGGTATCAGCACAATGGCCGTTCCAAGGTCGGGCTGTTTCATTATCAGCAGAAAGGCGGGGCCTATAAACAGCAAAGGGATTATTACGCAGTGAAGATATCCTTTTTTGTAATTAGGAAGCCCCGAATAATATTTCGCGAGAAAGAGTATCATCGTGATTTTAAAAAATTCGGAAGGTTGAAGTCTGAAAAACCCGAAATTCAGCCACCTCTGCGCTCCAAACGTCCTTGAACCGAAAAAGAAAACACTTACGAGCAGTACAACATTCAACGCAAAAAGGAAATAAGCGGACGACACAAAATGCTTATAATCTATTTTCCATATTATAATGCAGGCGCATAGCCCTATTACAGCCCATATCAATTGCCTCGCCGCAAAAACAGATACCGGTTTTTCGGAATGGTAGGAAGCGCTGTGAACAAAAACCAGACCCAGAACAATGAGGACAAACACAGAAAAAGAAATAAAAAAATCGCCGTGCCTGTACACATGGAATTTCTGCATTAAATTCTTAACCGCCTTCTAAAGAAATCCAAAAAGCCAAAATTTTAAACTCGAAATCCGAAACAATATTAAAATACCAATTCCTAAATTCCCAAACACATAATGGCACAACCTGATACATCTTCATCATCTGAATTTACTATTCTGCACTTTGAATTTCTATTTTTAATTCAGATTAGATAAACTTAAATCTACAAAGCTTTCTGTATTATCAGAAAAGCTTCGACAACGGAAGGGTCGAAAAGGACTCCTTTGAATTTTTTCAGTTCATCAATAGCTGTTTCCAAAGTCAGCGCTTTACGGTAAGGTCTTTCCGTTGTCATCGCGTCAACCGTATCGGCGACATGGATTATCCTGGCTCCAATGGGGATATCTTCTCCTTTAAGCCCTTCCGGATATCCGGTCCCGTCGAATTGTTCGTGATGATAAAGTATGCAGTCAAGCGCGTTTTCAAGGAACGAAAGCCCTTTCAGCATCTTATACCCTTTTAAAGGATGCTGTTTGATAAGCTCGTATTCATCCCTTGTTAATTTACCGGGCTTAAGGAGAATTTCATCCCTGATGCCTATTTTCCCTATATCATGGAGAAGTCCGGCCTGTTTTATGACCTCAACCTCTTTATGCGGAAGTTTCATAATCTCAGCTATATGAACGGAAAAATCCGTAACTCTTTTTGAATGGCCGCTTGTGTAATGGTCCCTGGCGTCCAACGCTTCGGCAAGGACTTCAAGGGTATTTAACGAACTTTTCTCTATCTGCTGGTGGGCTAACTGGAGTTCTTTCGCGTATATAAGGCTTTGCTGTCTTATCCTTTCCATCATCGAACGCGCCTTTTTAAGCTCATCGTCGCCTGTTTTCATAGCTTTCAGGGCGTCGTTCAATTCCCTGGCATATACCTTGGCCTGGTCGTAGCTCCTGCTTATCTCGGCCTTAAGGTTATCATAACTTTCGATTAACTTTGTATGTACGTCCCCTGTGATTTTCCCGGGCGCTGTGTTGTTGTTTTTTTTTGTCATACACAACTCCACACTGGCGATTTTCTTCTAGTTTACAATAGAAAATCCCCCCGCTTTCTAAATAAACTAAAAATTATTTCCTGTTGCCTTACATTTAACTATATTAATTGTACCACAAAAAATATTTTCCGTATTTAACCGCCGAGCAAGTCCTCGACTTTCTTTATCAACTGCAGAGGACTGAACGGTTTAACAAAATAATCATTGGCTCCGGCGCATTTTCCTTCTTTAATATCTTCCTTTGCCCCCTGCGAACTTAACATTACCACAGAAATGTTTTTCAATTCTTCATCCTGTTTCACGCGCCGGCATACTTCGAAACCGTCAATCTCGCCGGGCAGCATAATATCAAGAAGGATAATATCGGGTTTTTCTTTCTTTATTATATCGATTGACTCCTGTCCGTCTTTGGCTTCCAGGATCTTATAGTTTTCGTTTTTAAGGGTGATTGTAACCAGTTCCCTAACCTCAGGCTGATCATCAACTATAAGAATTTTTTTCAACTGTTCCTCCGATCGGCTGCCGATTAAAATGATAACCTTAACAATAGACTATTAGATATTACGCTATAAAAATATTTTTTTCAAGTAATTAGTCTTGATTTTGCGAAAAAAATCACATTACTTTTTCCGGTATTTCTCATAATACGACTTAAATATACCGCCCGCGAGCGGAGCCGCCGATTTACTGCCTGACTCCCCTCCCTCAACAAGGACAACGACAACGATTTCAGGGTTATCCCTGGGGGCAAACCCCCCGAACCACGCGTGTGTTCCTTTTCCCGCCTGAGCGGTTCCCGTTTTTCCGCAAATATCAAAACCGGGCACCGCGGCCGCTGTTCCCGTTCCGCGCGTCTCGTTAACAACTCTCCACATAGAATCCGCTACTGTTTTCCGCGCCTTTTCGTCTATGGGATAACACGCTTTTTCAAAAACCGGGAACTCTTTGATTTTATGATTTGTCGCGTGTTCCGCCACCGAAACAGCCACTCTCGGTTTATACACCCTGCCTCCGTTCGCAACAGCGGCTAAAAAAACGGCGGACTGCAGGGGTGTTGTCAGTATGTATCCCTGCCCGATTGATATATTGACTGTATCGCCCGGAAACCAGCTTTGCCCGAACTTTTCTTTTTTCCATCCCGGACTGGGCAATTCGGGCGATAGTTCCCCGTAGATGTCTATGCCTGTTTTTTGCCCGTAACCGTAATTCGCCGCCGTTTCGATTATTCTGTCAACTCCGCAGTTCAGTCCTTCATTGTAAAAATAAATGTTACATGAATATTTTATGGCTTCCCTCATATCAACATAACCGTGGCCCCTTTTTTCCCAGCAGTTAAAAACCCTGTCGCCTAAACTGAAACTGCCGGCGCAATGATATTTTGTGTTCACCGAAAAGCCGGGCCTGTTAAAGGCCGATAGAGCCACTACCAGTTTGAATATGGAACCCGACGGATAGAAACCGCTCACCGCCCTGTTCAGAAGAGGCAGATTTTTATCTCTGATTATCAAATCAATGTCGTCCTGTTTTACAAAACCCGCGAAAATATTTGGATTAAAATCGGGCTTCGACGACAAGGCAAGCACTTCTCCGTTTCGCGGATCCAGAACGACCGCGGCGCCTTTTACCCCCCCCATAATATTTTCGACATCTTTCTGCAGTTCTATATCGATTGTGGTGTATATGTTATATCCTCTCGCGGCCGGCTGTGACTTCAATATCTTATCCCTGTAGCCCTTGCTGTCGACCTGCACCTGCATACCGCCCTTCTCACCCCTCAAATAACCTTCGTATTCCTTTTCTATGCCTGTGACACCGGTCATATCATCGGCCGAATAACCTTTATCTTTGTTTTTCTCATAATCATCTTTGCTTATCCTTCCCACATAACCTATGATAGAACTGCCGGCGCTGCCGTGAACATAATTTCTCGCGGGCACACTTTCAACCACGACACCCGGCAAATCAAGCCGGTTCTCTTCTATCTGCGCGACCTCCTTTTCCGATATATCTCTTTTAACCACAACAGGGGTATAGGGCCTCCACCTGTATTCCTTGAATTTTTTCCGGATATAATCCTTTTCAAGCCCGAGTGTCTGTTCGAGAAAATACATAGTCTTATCTTTGTCTTTAATGTCCTCTTCCACAAGACAAACATTATATGAAGGCCTGTTATCCGCAAGCAGTCTGCCGTTCCTGTCATAGATATTCCCGCGGAGAGGCATTGTCCTTATGATGCGAATCCTATTGTTGGCGGAATATTCGCTGTATTTCGGATAATCGACAACCTGTATCATAAAAAGTTTTATCGACAGCACAAGTACAAGTATAATGCTCAGGGTAGCGATAACCCTCAGGCCGGGATGCAATTCGTTAAACAGTCCTGACCCTGTCATTTGTAACGGACCTCTTTTTTAAAGGCTGCGTCGAGCATTGGAATCAGAACACAGCAGAAAGCGAGGTTAACAAAAGCAAACGCGCTGAATTCGACATTCAGCATCCTGACTTTTTCCATATCATGCGCGATATTGGTAAAATTCACCGAAACATAGGCAAAAATATACGAGCAAAGCCATATCACAGTAAACTTTGTGGTCAGATGTTCCTTATAGAGATGCTTCCTTATGAAAGTTATGACAAAGACACTGATAATGGACGCGAGCATCATACTTCCCATTGAACCGCCCGAAAAACAATCGCTTAAAAACCCCGATATAAAAGCTACGAAACATCCTGTGCCGAATCCGAACAAAAGCGCCGCGTAACATGTTATTATCAACAGCAGGTCGGGCTTCATGCCGATTATCACGGTCGGCCTCAAAAAAGCAACCTCGATAACCAATGCAATAAGTATAACAATTACAAATTTTACTTTTAACATTTTAGTTTCCCTGCTCGCGAAAGCGAGCGTGTCCGAGGCACGTGGATAAAATATCTACGAGATTTTGTCCACATGCTTGTGCACGAACCTCAACCACTTAACTGTTCTACTACTCAACTGCTTAACTATTTAACTATTACCAGCACATTTTCGATTTTATTGAAATCCACCTCGGGTCTTACTTTGGCGAATTTATTCAGTTCGTCTTCTTCGGTATAGACACTGACAATAGAACCTATCAGAAGACCTTTCTGATATATTCCGCCCATGCCCGAAGTCACTACGATATTATCTTTATTCGCTTCCGAATTCCTTGATATGTAAGACATCTTAAGACCTCCGGCCCCGTCGCCGGACACAATTCCCATATCCCTTGTTTCCTGTATGATGGCGCTGCACTTGCTTTTTGCGTCATTGATAAGCAGAACGCGCGATGCGTCTTCATATACTTCTATAATATTGCCGACAAGTCCGGCTCCGGACACAACGGCCATGTTGCCCCTGACGCCGTCTTTTGCCCCTTTGTTCACGAGAATGGTTTTGTTCCAGTTCGAGATATCCCTGCCGACCACTTCGGCGGGAATTGTATGAAAAGTCACTTTTCTTTTAAAATCGAGCAGTTTTCTGAGCTGTGTGTTTTCAAGCGCGGCTTCCCTGGATTCGAGAAGGCTGATTTTCAACAGGTCGTTTTCCTCTTTGAGCCTTTTATTTTCCGAAAGTATTGATTTTACCCTGGCAAAATCGGACAGCGAGGAAATATTGTTTTTGATATTTTCCGTTACATTTAAAAAAGGATGGATAAAATTAACGCAGAAAGCCCTGAGAGAGCCTGAAAACGGGCTGAATACAAGTATAAAAAACAAAAAAACTATAACTAATAATGCAAAAGCCCTTTTCCGCCATGACATTTAAAATCTACCTAAGCTCCGCGCTTTCTCCGCACCTGAATTTTTTCAAGGAATTTAAGTTCGTCAAGGACCTTGCCTGCTCCAAGGGCAACCGCGGACAACGGATCGTCGGCGACATGTATGGGAAGCCCTGTTTCCTCGGCAAGCAGTTTATCGATTCCCTTCATTAACGCGCCGCCTCCGGCGATGACTATGCCTCTGTCAACAAGATCGGCCGCGAGCTCCGGAGGACATCTTTCAAGCGATGTCCTCACAACTTCTATTATCGTATTGACCGGCTGCATAAGGGCTTCTCTTATTTCTTCGGAACGGACGGTCAGAGTTTTCGGAAGGCCGGCGATCTGATCCCGGCCTTTAACTTCTATCGAAATTTCCTCGTCCAGTTTATACGCCGAACCGATTTTTATTTTTATATTCTCGGCTGTGTTCTTGCCTATAAGAAGGTTATACTGGCGGTTCATATATTTGATTATGGCTTCGTCCATTTCATCGCCGCCGGTCCTTATACTTCTTGAAAACACTATACCGGCCAGGGATATAATCGCCACTTCCGTAGTGCCGCCGCCTATATCAACTATCATATTTCCGGCCGGTTCCTGAACGGGAAGCCCCACGCCTATAGCCGCCGCCATGGGTTCTTCCACAAGAAAAACCTTTCTCGCGCCGGCGTGTTCGGACGATTCTATAACTGCTCTTTTCTCGACCTCGGTAATTCCCGATGGAACGGCTATCACTATTCTCGGCCTGACAAGGGCTTTCCTGTTATGGACCTTCTGGATAAAATAACGCAGCATATTTTCGGTTATCTCAAAATCGAATATCACGCCGTCTTTCATGGGTCTCACGGCCACAATATTTCCCGGCGTCCTTCCAAGCATCCTTTTCGCTTCTTCTCCGACAGCGAGGACATTGGTTGTACCTTCCTGTATGGCTACAACGGAAGGTTCGCAGAGAACGATGCCCCTGCCCTTAACGTAAACCAGCGTGTTGGCTGTTCCGAGGTCAATACCTATATCACTTGAAAAAAGGCCGAAAATAGAATCTAAAAACATTCGTTCCCCCTTGTTATGGAAGGCGTTTTAAAACCGGCGATTTTATCCGAAAACAGTTTGTAATTCGATTTTTTATACCAAACGAAACGGATAAAATCAATAGTTTTTATTTTAATGACCTTCTTGTTTTACGCTGACTTTTCGTTTCAGCGGAACTTTTACCGGGCGGAGCCTGTTTAGCGCCAATATCCGCGCTTATATCTTTCTGAAACCTTTTGTAGGGAAATTTTGAGCCCGGGCATTCGGTCGCTTCCCCTTTGATTTTCCCATGGAAAAGGACTTTTTGCGCCGGTATGTCATATTTTTTCATAAGATATCTTGTCAGCCGGATAAGCGACCGGTATTGTTTTTCCGTCATCGGTTTTTCATTCAGGTTGCCAACCACGCATATGCCTATGCCCTGGATATTGAGCCATCTCTGCCTTACGTGTCCGCCTTCTATCTGCCGTTTCCATCTTGAACCCGTTTCGATTTGCCCGTCTCTTTTCCCTTCCGTGCCGTTATCTATAACAAAGTGGTAGGCGAGCCCGTTTTTCATTCCTTTTCTTTTATGGCACTTGTCGAATATATCGGCGTTTCCGGTTGCGGTAGCGCTGTGATGTATGACTATATACTTCCAGTCGCCTTTC
>JAQUNG010000065.1 GCA_028717725.1 bacterium
CTTGTGTATTTTTACACGGGGTTTTAACAGATTGCAATGACAAAATACGGGGGTTTTTGACATGGGAGTCCCTGAAGAAATACGGATGATTTTGCAACGTCAAAGAGAGTCCGGAAAATCGATAGAAGAAATTGCCGATTTGATGGACCTGCCGAAGATTATACATCTCTACCGTTACCAGGAAGAGCCGCCTTCCGGATGGGTTTTCCCGGCACATCTGATATCTCGGTTATACCAAGCAACAAGGGATCCCGGGCTACTGAAATACCTGGCTGATCGATGCGGATATCTTATTGTTGAAAAACCTTCTTCCGGAATCCGGAGCCGGGATTACATGGAAAGCGTAGCCCGGAGTACAAAAGATTTTTCCGCATATTTAGAAAAGGCAGTTGAGGCGTGGGAAGACCGGATTATTGAAAAAAAAGAACTGGGGGCGGTAGAAAAAAGGGCTAAGGCGCTTTTTTCTTCTATTTTGTCGGTGTTGGAGTATATGAAAAGGGAGGTAAAAAATGAGCAAGAGACTTAATTATCCGGGAATGGTTATTTATTCGGCACCGGTATCAGAATTGGGGCAAAAAACGGCTCAGCGTTACGATCGATTGAAACTTGTTGCGCAGAGAAAAGCGACACAACGAGTTTTCACTCTTTTATCTATCAATAAAGTAATACAGGTGTGTTAGTGGGATGGGCGATTAAAAGCACTAAAAACTTAGAATATACAAAGCACCGGATTGAATGGTGCAAGGGAAGGGAAAGCCTTTTTACTCCCTGGGAAAAAAGTTTTTTTACGGGAGTGCAACAGATGTTTCAAGAACATGGGAATATAACAAAAAAGCAAGATGAGAAATTAGATGAGTTATTTAAAAGAATTGCCCGGGTTTGCACAATTTAAAAAAATGGCAGAACAGTTTCTTGATGATCTGGCCGGCTCGCATAGGCCTATCACGGTGAAAGATTACCGCTCGGATATGCGTATTTATATAGCGTGGTTAAGCACAAAGAATTTGCAGGATCCTTTAAACCCGAGAATTATTACGGATTATAAAAATCATTTGATAAAAACATCAACGCTGGCTAACTCACGGCGCCGGTTGTTTTGTTTGAAAGCTTTTTGTAAGTGGGCGATAAAGTGGGATATCATCGAGAAAAATCCGTTTGACAAAATTGATATGCCGGCAAAGCCTAAATCTATTCCGGAATGCCTGGAAAAATTTGAGCTCGAGTATATTTTAAAAACACCGAAGTACTTTAAGAAGAAAAATACCCGGAAGAATGTTGAATTATTAATGTTGTTTTTAAGGGACACGATGCTCCGGAGACGGGAAATAATCAATTTGAGCATAGAGGATATAGATTTCCATGGGGGATATGTAAAGATTCATGGCAAAGGTGGCAAAATAGCCGTGTTGCCGTTAAGCGATGATATCGTGCGTTTTTTGGAAGAACACGGCTACAAAGGCAAAGCGGGGCCTGTTTTTATCAGTAATTTGGGACGGCGCTGGTCTTTCACGGCAATAGGGCGAGTTTTTAAAAAATGCGTGTATGTTGCGCACAATTTAATGGTCCGCGATGGGTTGATAACAGAACAATACCCGGGCTTAAAGGACCGGAAGATTACACCCCATACGATTAGGCATACTATGGCGACGATACTTCTGACGGAGGGGGGAGCTCCTATTGAAACGGTCCAGGAATTATTACGGCATACGGATATCTCAACAACGAAGATTTATTTACATATTAAACCGGTGTATTTAAAGAATAGCATCAAGAAATATAATCCGTTTTTACGGAAGGGGGACAAGAATGCCACTGGCAACGACAAAAAATGAAAGGCAACACGGGTTCGACTCCCGTTGGGGTCGCCATTTTACCTGCCAATAAAGGTTTATCACGCATAAATGGCTTATTTTAAAGATATTTTCCTGCCTGTGCGAGCATAGTTGTTTCTCTGCCACCGGAGAGAAGCGGTGTTGCGGCCCTGTTGCTGAGGTTTGGATTAAATGTGAGTCTAATCGCGAGTCTTTTTTAATACGGATAATATTTTTCCGCACCGGATATTTATTGAAAAACATTCTTTGAATGCCGGATAATTTTCTATATCGGCTGTATTATTTGTGATAATGTAATCCGCTTCTTCGGGGTTTTCGGTGTAGTGCAGCCTTTTGACGTTTTCTGTTTTTAGAATATACGCGTTAAATTTGCCGGGCCAGTCGGCGGCATAAATAATGATTTTCCCTTCCCCCCCGTTTTTTATCAGGTATTCCAGCCCTTGCCTGCATGACAACCCCCAATAATCTCCTTCGAAATAATCCAGGCATTTATTTCCCGCAAGGAAATTAAAATACAGGTGTTCGAAAGGATGTCCCTTATACATGAAGAGCATGGTATGAAACAGGGAACAGAGTATTATCAGAATAAAGATTGCTTTCAGTATTTTCCTGATATTTCTGTTCGGGATTCGGATGCCGTATAGTTTTCTTGCGCCGTGGACGGCAATTATTACTAATGAGGGATAAATAAAGAAAAAATGCCTCCATGAGTTGTACAAAACGGGCCTGAAAAACATCGCGGACAAAAGGGGAATGAAAAACCACAGCAAAACACCGGCATAAAGCCTGTTTTTCGGGGATTTAACCGCGGAGGCCGCGAAATCCGGCAGGCCGCAGAAAAAAAGGATTATGTATGATAAGGGAGTTGTGATGGCTATCCATACCGGAAGATAATACCATGGAAGATTTCCGGCGGACAGGTAATTTCCCATAAAAAGTATTTTCCCCGGCCATGGGTAATGGATGGTTTCTCTGATGGCGGCTGACAGGGATGATATAGGGGACGGCCATAGAGCGGGCCAAAAAAGCACTGTTATCAGCGCGGTAAGAGCGAGATATAATCCCGTTAAAGCGAATAAATTCAGGAGATGTGTTTTGCGCGATACGGAATCGGCTATAAATAATACGGAAGTTATAAAGACAATTAATATTCCAGCCAGCCTTATATCCATTAAAAATCCGGATGCGAAAGAATGTATCAGAATCCATTTGGCATTTTTATTTTCGAGCAGGCGGATTAACGAATAAAAGCCGATGATAAAAAAAGACATAAAGGGTATATCTTTGGAGTTAAAGAAGGAATGGGCGAATATTCTCGGTGAAAAAACAAAAAAGAGAACTGACAACAACGCCCAGAACGTGTTGCCTGTCTGCCTGAGAACTATTAAATATAAAAATACCGCGCCGATGCAGAAAACGAAAAAGGTGCACAGATGTCTCAATAGAAAAATATCCCTTCTGGTGTGTTGCTCGGGCAGTGTTTTACAGATTGCTGTCAGCAGTATTTCGAATGCCGGGCCGTAGCATCTGTTTTCGTATGAGAGCAGTCTTGTGTCCGAATGAAATACATAATCAAAATTAATATCCCCTGTAATTTTCTGCGCGGGCTCATCGTAGCCTACTCCATAATCCTTAAAAACAGATATTCCCGTAATTACAAGGATTGCGGTCATAAGATATAAAGCAACAGAGATTTTTTTATTTGTTTTTTCCATTTAAAATATGATAAGCGATTTTTACCGAAATGATAAATATTATCTTATCGTAGTTTTTCTTATGCTATAATGTAAACTGGTTTCGGATTTCTTCAGAAATTAAGGTGGAATATTGAAAATCCATATTTTAAAAGAAAAAAATATTTTATCCGTAGTGTTCAGAGGGGATTTTGACGCGTCGGGAGCCGAGGATATCAAAGAAGAACTTGAATCTTTGTGCGAAGACGGGCGCAGCGAAAATATTCTATTTGATATGAGCGAAGTCTTATATATGAGCAGTTTCGGTATCAAAGAGATCTTAATCTGCGTTAAAATGATAGAAAAACACGGCGGCAGATATTGTTTTTGGGGTTTTAACGATAATGTCAGGCGTGTGATCGAGAAAACGGGATTAACGGATATCCTTAATATCGCCGATTCGAAGGAAAACGCGAAGAATAAGACAGCGGGCTGAGAAATTGTTTCAGATCGGATTATGGAAAACGGGTATAAAGCAAAATTGAATTTTGGTATTGCGTGGGAATGGAAATATGACGATATTTTCATCAGGAAGTTAGACAGGGAATTAATAAATAACGGGCTGTCATGCTATATTATCAATCCTGGCAACGTATCCGAAACGGTTGAACTGCTTAAAAAAGGCATGACATTCGATTATTATCTCGACAGAGCTTCCGATGTTGACGACAGATTTTCCCCGATAGAACCCATCGTTGAATCGCGCGGCGGAAAGATATTCAACAAAAATTCCTACGCTCTGAGGGCTTCCGACAAAGCCACAATGCATCTTGAATTTCTAGAAGCTAATTTGAATGTCCCTTACACGTTTCTTCTGCCTCCGTTTGATGGGTATAGAGAGTTAAATCTTTCGGGAATCGAAAGACTTAATATCCCATTTATAATAAAACCCTCCTCTTTCGGCGGCGGGGAAGGTGTCCAGACAGCCCGCACCGTTGATGATATACAGAGAGCGCGCTCAGAATATCCTAAGGAAAAATATCTTGTTCAGGAAAAAGTTGAACCGTTGTGCATCGAAGGCAAAAGAGCGTGGTTTAGGCCGATTTATGCCTGCGACGAGACATATATTTCATGGTGGGATGATAAAACCCATATTTACGAGATTCTCGGCGATGATGATGAAAAAAGATTTAATCTAGGCGAGATAAGGGAAATCGTAAATAAAATAGCCCGGGTGTCGATGCTGGATCTTTTTTCAACCGAAATTTGTTATTCGGAGGGAGGCAAATTTGTGGTTGTGGATTATGTCAACGATCCATGCGATTTAAGAATCAAGTCTCTTTATTACGAAGGCGTTCCCGATGAGATAATCGACAACATTATAAAAAGGATTGTTGATACCGTGAGGAAAGGATGTCTTTCCCGCAATCCGACGGATTTACATGTTTAGTAAAAGCGGAAAAGATATTTATTTGATAAGGCACGGCGAAACAACCTGGAATTTCTCAAGAAAAATACAGGGGCAGAGGAACCCTCCTCTTACAAAGCTCGGGAAAAGGCAGGCGGCGGCCGCCGCCGGTTATTTTTCGCATCTTCGGCAGACAGACTTTAAAATTTTTTCAAGTGATTTAAGAAGGGCAAAAGAAACGGCAAAATGTTTTTCAGAAGTTTTGAAGAAAAGAATTTTATATGAAAAAGGCATAAGGGAAATTGCATTGGGCGATTGGGAGGGAATGACTCCGGAAGAGGTGGATTTTCACTTCGATGACGGCTTTAAAAAATGGCTGCTGAAGCCTTCCCGCATTGTTATTCCGGGGGCTGAAACAATAAAAGATTTTCAGGCGAGAATAAAGAAAGCGTGGACTGCGCTTCTTCCGAAATTCCATGATAATAATACCGTTATAGTTACGCACGGAGGAGTAATAACGGCTCTTCTGGCATGGTGGCTTAAAGCCGATTTTGACGCTTTGATACTGAGGCTTGTCATTGACAATGGGTCGATAACTCATGTCCGTGTTTCGGGAGAACGCGTTATAGTAATGTCGGTTAATTCCGTTTCTCACATACATCATTTCCTCGAAGAATAAAATGAATGGCAAGATTAAGATTTTGGATTTCACTCCGGAAGAAACCCGCCGTGTATTGGAAAATGAAGGTTGGGTTCCTTATAAATGCGGGCAATTTTTAGAGTGGGTTTATAGGAAAGCTGTTATCGATCCAAACCTGATGACGGATCTTTCGCTGGATATGAGGGAATTTGCCCGAAACAGGATTGACATATGTCTTGTCGAAACCCTGGCTGAAAAAATCTCGGCGGACGGCAGTGTCAAATTGCTTTGCGGACTGCATGATGGAGAAGCTGTTGAGATTGTGTTGATTAAACATCCGGGAAGAAATACTTTATGCCTTTCAACTCAGGCCGGCTGCAGATACGGCTGTTCTTTTTGCGCGAGTTCGAAATCAGGTTTTTCGCGGAATCTTTCCGTGGGCGAGATAATTTCTCAGGTTGTCGCCGCCAAAAGGATGTTTCCCGCCGGCAGACTCAACAATATTGTTTATATGGGGGTGGGGGAGCCGCTGGATAATTTTAAAAATGTGGCCAAAAGCCTTGATATCATTACATCCAAAAGCGGTTTTAACATAGGCCAGAGAAAAATAACGGTTTCCACCTGCGGTATAGCCCCGCAGATAATAAAATTCGCTGATTTGGGAAAACAATACGAGCTGTCGGTTTCACTGCATGCGCCGTCTGATGAAACAAGAAACAGGATTATGCCGGTCAATAAAAAATATCCTTTGAGAGAATTAATGGGCGCGTGTGCGTATTTTTATAAGAAAACCAAAAGAGAGATAACTTTTGAATATGTATTGCTTAAAGACGTGAATGATTCGGAGCTTGATGCGGAAAATCTTGCGGGACTTATAAAAGGTTTGAAAAGCAAAGTAAATGTTATACCTTATAATAGTTCTCTATGCGCTGAATTTGCGCCGCCCGACAAAGATGCGGTAAAATTATTCTGTGACAGATTATCAAGGTTAATGGTGAAAGTTACCGTCAGGCATTCCAGAGGTTCGGATATAGGAGCGGCGTGCGGACAGTTAAGGTTTTTCAATAAAAATACAAAAACAGGACATATCGGCGAATGAGAAAATTTTTTAAGACGGCGGCGCTTGTTTTAGTTTCCGCTTTCATACTTTTCTTTATCCAGCGCCATCTGGGTTTTGTTATAAAAAAAATAGCGGTTCCTCTCGTTAAAAAGCAATTATCGCTGGATATCGAATTTGATGAGGCGGACATCAATTTGTTTGCCGGGCGGGTTTATCTGACGGATTTGAAAATTCTGAAAGAAGATCGGAGTATTTTGTTCAAAACGGACCGTATTATCGCGGATTTGCCGTTCCGTTCGTTTTTCGGTAAAGAAATCCTGGTCAAATCTTTGACGTTGTGCGGGCCGGAAATTGATTTGAATGTGGGCGGCAGCACTGAAAATTCCGCCGAATACAAAAATTTCATAGGTAATATCGACTGCAGTAAAACAAGCCCCACATCCTGTTTCTTTATTGATAAAATAAATATCAGCAACGGAAAAATTAATTTTTATGACGGGAGAATAGTCCAGCCTCCGCATCTTACCGTATTCGATGATATCAGTTTTGATATCAGAAGAATCGGGACTGCGGAGAAAAACAAGCAAAATTATTCTGATTTTAACCTGAAATGCGCGGTAAATCCGGAAAACGGTGGGCTGTGCGACATAAAAGGCAGCATTTTATTATGGTCCGATAAATATAATTTTGACGCAGAAATCGAAGCCAGAAAAATTGATTTGATAAAAATGAAACCCTATTACGGGAAAAAAATGTTTTTACCTTTGAAAAAAGGGTATATGAGCATTTACAGTAGCATTAAATGCAGGGAAAATTATATCGAATCGCGCAACACTGCCGTTTTTGAAAGCGTTGAAATTGATAATGCCGCCGATTTAAACACTCTCATTTTCGGGTTTCCCTCGCAGACATTTATGGAATTTCTAAAAAACGAAAAAGGGACTTTCAAGATTGAATTTGCGGTTTCCGGCGATATTAGCAATCCCAAGTTCGATATGGAAGGACAGTTTGCGGATGCGATGTCCGCGGCGATAACCTCCGTGATAAAAGGCAGTCTCAGGATAATACGGAATGTAACGGAGAAGGCCGCAAAAGTTGGGGCAAAAACTTCAGAAACGGCCGTAAACGTCGGGAAATCTACGGCGGAAACCGCGGTCGGAACGACAAAAGCGGTTGGGAAATCGGTGGCGGACACGTTAAAATCGCTTATGCCGGGAGAAACAGAAAACGAAAAGTAGGGGAATATAATATGAGAAATTTTAATTCCTGTCTGGTTTTTTTATTTGTTCTTTTATTCCGCGGTTTTTTATATGCGGGAGATTCTGTCATGATAAACATGTCTGTTTCCGCATATAATCCGGCGCCGATTAGAGTGGCTGTCCTAAACCTTGAGGGGAATACGGAACGCTATGAATCGGAATTGCCGGGCGGAAAAACATGGAGAGTCGATAATGCGGGAGAACTTGTGTCGGACGGTGTAGCGTCGATGCTTCTTTCTTTTCCAGATTATGAAGTTATAGAAAGGGACCAGCTCAAGCATATTCTCGAGGAACAAAATCTTCAAATGACGGATATAGTAAAGAATAAATCCGTGCAGGAAGTCGGAAACATTTTGGGATGCGACGCCGTTGTACTGGGAAATGTCGTTGAATATTTTTCCTGGCAGGAATTCGTTTTTTGGGGGACTGATCTGTCTTTTAATATAAGGCTTGTCGATGTTAAAACGGGCACCGTTATATGGTCTGCCAGCGTGAGTATCAGAAAAAATTCGGGAAATGCCGGGGCCGCCCTGATTAAAGCCTGCACGCTTTTGAAAAAAGATCTTGAAAAACGTTTTGAGAATGTTAGGAATAAGAGAGACAACCGCAATAAAATTTCTGACGGTAAAATAAGGAAGAAAAGAAGCTAATCGGTTATTACACGGACTTTCTCATGCGCGAAGAATAAATGCCCGCTTCTTCCCTGTATTTGGCAACGGTTCTTCTGGCTATGTCTATTCCTTCTTTTTTTATCATTTCGGCTATGGCATCATCGCTGTAGGGTTTTGATTTGTTTTCAGAATCCACTATTTCACATATCAGGTCTTTCACTCTTTGCGCTGAAATCGTTTCACCGCTGGATGTGTTGAGAGATGAGCTGAAGAAATGCTTTATTGGATAGAGCCCCCATGAACACTGCAGATATTTGCCGTTTACCGCCCTGCTTACGGTAGATTCATGTATGTTAAGCCTGGAGGCGATGTTTTGAAGAACCATCGGCCTGAGAAATTTCGGCCCTTTTTCAAAAAAATCGATTTGGCAGTAAAGGATTTCTTTTGCGATGTTGTATATGGTTTGTTGCCTTTGGCAGATGTTTTTTATCAGCCATTTCCCTTCGGTAATTTTTTCTCTGATATACTGTTTGATGGTTTTTGATGTATTTTCGTCATTCATCGCCTTCTTGTAGAAATTGCTGATTTTTATTTGAGGCAGATCTCTGTCGTTTAAAACTATCTCAAAGCCAGTGTCGGTCTTTTCTATAGTAATGTCTGGGATTATATACGGTATCTCCGCCTGTTCAAAGGACACTGCCGGCTTTGGGTTCAGCGATGATATTATTTTTTCCGCTTCTCGGACTTCATTGACGGAAACACGCAGTTCCTTCGCTATCTTTTCGAATTGTTTTTTGCCTAAGAGTTCAAGGTGTCCGTTTATGATTGCTTCAACGGTTTTGTTTTTGATTTCCTTCTTTTTTACCTGTATAGAAAGACACTCTTTTATATCGCGCGCGGCAATGCCAGGCGGGTCAAATTCCCGGATTTTTGAAAGCACTTTTAACACTTCTTCTTCGGGTTCGGAAGTTTCACCGGTCAGTTCTTCCGGGGAAGATTTCAGATAACCGTTCTTATCCAGGTTGCCAATGATGATTTTGCCTATATTTTTTTCTTTATCCGAATCCAGCATGATGTTCATCTGGAATTCGAGGTATTCTTCGAGCGTTTCGGGGCGAGTTATCAGGCTTTCAAGATAATCCCTTTTTTCCTTGTCCGCGTTTGAATATTTTTTAAAATCCCCGCTGCTTTTAAAATATTCCTTCATTTCTTCGTCGGCATTGACAAGAGAATCGAATTCTTCTTTGAAATCCAGTTCTTCTCTTTTATCGGAGGCGTTTTCCGTGTTTTCTTCTTCGGAAGCTGCTTTTTCAGAGCCTTCTTCTATTTCGAGCACGGGGTTAGCCTGAATTTGCTGCTGGATTATCGTCCTCAGCTCAAGGAGAGGCAGTTGCAGGATTTCCAAGGCCTGCCTCATCTGCGGGCTCATCATTAATTTTTGCTGTTGGGATTGGATTTGCCCTAATTCATATTGCATATTGCCTCTGATTATGTTTAGTATTAAGTTATCATTTACGGGCGCGGAGTGTCAATCCAACAAATAAAAAACGGACGTAAACACAAAACGAAAATTATTTTTCTCAGGC
>JAQUNG010000066.1 GCA_028717725.1 bacterium
TCCACTTTATCGGCAAAATGTGAAATGTTTTTTATATTTCCTGTAAGCAGGTTATCGAATATCCTTACGCTTTCTCCCATAGAAACAAGCTTCTCGGCAATATTAGACCCTATAAAACCCGCCCCGCCTGTAACTAAATACACCGCCATCTTTTTCTCCGATCATAATTTGACAACTTTTCCCCTATATTGACGCGGAATGACTTTTAACGCGTTTCTTGTGTCGAACACAAGTTTCGAATGTTTTAAAATCAAATTAAGGTCAAAACAGTCGTGATCCGTCAATATAAGCACGCAATCCGAAGAAGCGACAAGTTTTTTTGTAAGACTACTGTTAGAAATCTTGATTTTTTCATTTGCAATTTTCGGGACATACGGGTCGCAGTAACTCAATTTTGCGCCGGCGATGAAAAGTTTTTCCAAAATATCCAGCGCGGGAGACTCCCTGGTATCCCCGACATTTTTTTTATACGCGACTCCCATCACCAGTATCCTGGAATTTTTCAGGCATTTTCCCGCTACATTCAATATCTCGAGCAACTTATTTATAACGTGATGGGGCATAAATGAATTGATTTGAGACGCAAGCTCGATAAATCTCGCCTCAAAATTATAACTTTTCGCCTTCCACGAAAGATACAGAGGATCTATAGGCAAACAGTGCCCTCCTATGCCGGGCCCCGGCAAAAACGGGGTAAACCCGAACGGTTTGGAAGCTGCTCCCTCGATTACCTCCCAGACATTTATACCCATACGATCACACATCATCGCTATTTCATTTACCAACCCTATATTAACAGCCCTGTAAGTGTTTTCCAAAAGCTTGACCATCTCCGCAACTCTTATGGACGAAACGGGTATAATTTCAACTATTACCTGTTTGTATAGCAGAATCGCGACTTGCGCGCATTTTTCGGTGTATCCACCTATAACTTTTGGTATATCCCTTGTCCTGAAACGTTTGTTTCCCGGATCCACTCTTTCGGGCGAAAACGCCAGATAAAAATCCCTTCCTGTTTTAAATCCTTTATTTTCGAGTATCGGCATTATAACCTCTTCGCACGTCCCGGGATATGTCGTGCTTTCCAGGACAATTAATTGCCCTTTGTGCAGGTGTTCAGCAATTCTTTCAGCAGATTCAATTATATACGACAGGTCAGGGTCTCTCGTTTTCCTGAGCGGAGTAGGAACGCAAATTACCACGGCATCTATATTTTTTAACTCCGAAAAATCATTTGTCGCTTTCAATAATTTGCCGTTTGTGATTTTCTTCAATTCGTTTGAAGTTATATCTTCTATATATGAATTCCCTTTATTTACGGAAGCTACTTTCCCGGAATTCACATCAAAACCAGTAACATGAAATCCCGACTGCGCAAATTCAACCGCTAAGGGAAGCCCCACATAACCTAAACCTATAATTCCGACACGACATTTTTTTTCAGATATTTTTTTCTTTATGTCCATATCATTTACTCCTTAATATTTATCCCCCGTCAAAGGCAATTCTGATTATCCGCGGTTCCATTTTTTTAATTTCTTTCTTATGATATATTTTAAGGATTTCGCGTCCTAACCTTTCATTCCCGTCCAATACTCTTATAAATAAATCCCTCTTCCATCATCTTAAGAGGCTCAAAAATATTTCTTCCGTCGATTATAATTGGATGGGAAAGAAGTTTTTTGATTTTTCCCAGGTTCAGATTTTTAAATTCATCCCATTCCGTGAGTATCACAACGGCATCGCATCCGCGCGCAGCATGATAAGCGTCTTTGCAGAAAGTGACGCCTTTCAGTATAGCCTTTGCGGTATCCATCGCCCGGGGGTCATAGACACGTATTTTGGCTCCTTCTTTTTTAAGCATATTGATTATATCAACTGACGGCGCGTTTCTCATATCATCGGTGTTCGGCTTGAACGACAGGCCTAATACGGCAATCGACTTATTCTTCACAACCCATAAAGCGTCTATCACTTTTTTTACAAACAATACTTTTTGCCGGTTATTGATTTCTTCGACTTCTTTCAATAATGAAAAATGATAACCGAGATCTTCCGCTATTTTAATGAAAGCCGAAACATCCTTCGGGAAACATGAACCTCCGTACCCTATTCCCGCATCCAGAAAATTCCTGCCGATTCTCCTGTCCAGTCCCATACCCAAAGCCACTTCCTGCACGTTTGCACCGCTTTTCTCACAGATATTCGCTATGGCATTTACAAAAGAGATTTTCAACGCCAGAAAAGCGTTTGACGCGTGTTTTATAAGTTCAGCGCTTTTGATATCAGTAATTATTATAGGGGCTTTCAATTTTTTATAGAGTTCTTTCATTTTTTCGGCGGCCTTTCCGCTTGTAACACCGATAACTATACGGTCGGGATTCATAGCATCGTGTATGGCAGAGCCCTCCCTTAAAAATTCAGGGTTGGAGACCACGTCAAAATCCATATTCTTTCTGCTGTATCTTTTTATTGTTTCCGCCACTTTTTCGCCGGTTTTCACCGGAACAGTGGATTTATCCACGATTATTTTATAATCTTTCATCAGCACCGCTATTTCATGCGCTACTCCGGCAACATAACTCAGATCAGCGCTGCCGTCGGAACGCGGAGGAGTATTCACCGCGATAAATATTATTTCGGAATTTTCAACAGCGGACTTAATCGATGTGGAAAACGTCAATCTGCGACGGGCCCTGTTTTTAAGGATGATTTTATCCAAACCCGGCTCATAAATCGGGATTCTTCCCGCTTTTAAGGCCGAAATCTTTGTTTTATTGCTGTCCACACAGATAACGCTATGTCCGAGTTCGGCAAGACACGCCCCCGTTACCAAACCGACATATCCCGCACCTATAACAGCTGTTTTCATTAAACCCCCTTCTATTCACAAAAGTACGCCGCGCCCGAAACCAATACCGGACAAGCCCCTCTGTTTAAATTTATTAAACACTGCCGATTTGTTTATAATTAAAAGTCACATTCACGCCTTTATTAATATCCGACTTCCGCCTGAGACTCAGGAAACGCGGTCAGCCAGAAGGAGATATAGAACATGTTTTCATCGCCTCTTTTAGCATAAGAAAAAGAAGTTTCCCAACAGTGAAAATTCCTGGTTATCTTATATTCCTGCTCCTGAAGCTCGCCGTCGCTCGTCTCAAAACGCAGATAAGTGTCAAATCTCCATTTTTCAAGAAAGCGCATATAAAAAGATGTTGTCCACAAATTACTGTAATCTTTTAGGTATCGCTGCCCGAAAGATATTCCCACATTCCGTATGGGGCTCAACCCAATATTAGAATTAACCTCGTCAAACTGCCCGCTATATGAATTAAAACTCGAATCCAGATTAAGATACATCCAGTTAAAAGGCCTAAATTCCAATTCCGAAAAAAGATTCGAAAACCTATCTCCGTCATTATCCCTGTCCTTTTTGAGAAACATATCTATATAAATATATAAATTCAGCAAATCAACGGATACATTATTCCTCTTAGTCTGAAAAGTATTGCGAAATCCGTATCTCAAAGTTTCTCTTCTGTCTATCGAGTCAATCCAGTCGAATTGATAGATTTCATCGGGCCTTTTATCGGGTTTATACGTATAAGTATAAACCACCTGCGGCTGAAAAACGTGCCTTATATCATGTATGTCGAAAAAATTGTGTTCCACATTAAACACCCTGTAAAACTTTGTTGAGGTTTCAACACCGGCTGTAAAGACATTTCTCATAATATCGTTCTGTTCATCAACCGCGTTGGTATAAAAAGTTCCTCTGTATTCGGCATAAGGATTTACCGATAAAGCATCGAAATAGTTTACCGGAAGACAAAATCTGTGAAATGTATCCACCCTGCCCGAACTGTATTCTCTGTGTCTCTGGAACTCTTTGTCATAATTAAGATATGCCGCCGAATTGGAGCTTTCGTAATAAATGGGGGTTTCCCATAACTTTTGATTTGCAAGATCAATATTAACCTGCGGCAGCCTTTCAACCACATTATAAAACGTATTAAGCCTTTTTCTGGCGGAAACACCGATTTTAAACTTGTCGCCGTATTTCGCGATTTCACCGTGTGTTCTCGACTGGATTTCTCTTGAATATTCTTTTCTGAAAAAATCTTTTATGATATCTTTATCGCTTTGCTTGTTAAACTCGGCGAAAAAAGTGATGTCGTCGGCGAGAATCTGCCTGTGTTTCCATTTAAGCCGGTACCTGTTGTTATCATGGATATGGGTTCCGTCATCTAATTCCCTGTTTTTGTCAAACGCGTGATAAGTATTAATTTCACCCTGAATGCGGTCTTGCTTATATTTGATATCGGTGCCCCACGCAATCCCCCTTCTTGAACGGTAATCTATGCGCGAAGTTCCCTTAATATTTTTATCTAATTTCCAGTTTACCCCCGTTAAAACAAACGTGCCCCACTCGGAATCATGGCCGGGAACCACAAAAAATTTGGGTTTGTCGTCTTCCAGAGACCTCGAATAATAAGGCCAGTAAAAAACAGGGACTTTACCCATATATACAACAGCGTCCTTAACTACAACTCTGTCTCCCAGATAAATCTCTATATATTTTCCTTCTATACGGTATTCGGGTTCGTCAAAATCGCTCGTCGTCACACTGGCGTTGTCCGCCACAAAAACTTTATCATCGATTTTTCCGACTCTTTCAACACTGCCGTATATGGGAGGCACATTGTATTTGCAACGCATAATATCCGCGGTGCCTGTTTCGAAGTTATAAACAATATTATCCGCCTGATAAATATTCCCCGCTCTGTACAGCCTGACATTTCCGGAAGCGCTGATTTCTTTCTTTTCGACCTGCAATTTAATCGTATCAGCCGTCAATCTCATATCCATATATTCCACAACAACATTCCCTGAAGCGGATAAAACCTGCATATTGCGGTCATAAGAAACATTATTGCCATCGACAGTCACCGGGCCGGAAACAGATAAATCCGGAACACAGTCTGTGCAAAAGACAAAAACCGCCGTATAAACAAATGCCAAAAATATTGTTTTCATATATATTCCAATACGATATTCGAGAAAAAAACTATATCATAGTGCCAAACAGTGTTTCAATATTTATTAGATTCGGAACAGGCAGGATTAATCGGCCTGATCGGACTCCAGTTCTTCTTTAATCTTTTCTATCTGAGACAACAATTCCGGTTTGACCCGGATGCATATCTCCTCTGCTTTTTTCAGAGTCTTTAAAGCGCTGTCATAATTTTTTACCCTTGCGTAATATATTGCCATATTTACCAACAGATACGGATTCGAGTTATCAATATTTTCGGCGTATTTAAGCATTTGGACGGTATTCTCATAATCGCCCATAGACAGATATATATTGCCTGAGTTCACCGCTGCCTGCGCATAATACGGGTTTTTCGACAGGCAGTGATAATAATACATTAAAGCTTCCTCATACAATCCCCTCAGATGATGGATTCTTCCTATGTTAAAATACGGAAGATAATAATCAGGATCGGCATCTATCGACAAGAGGTAATATTCCATAGCTCTTTTTTTGTCTCCCCTATTATCATAAAGCAATCCGAGGCTGTTATATGCTTTGGCATATTTATCATCCTTAAGTATATCTAAAAACAGTTTTTCCGCTTTTTCCGTTTGCCCGTCTTCCACGAACACCTGCCCTAACATCCAACGTGCTTTTATGCTTTCCCCCCCGGTTAAGTCATACAGCAGTTTAAATTGTTCATAAGCTTTATCATATTCGCGCGTATGGAAATACACATTTCCAAGGTTATTAATCACGCGCATGCTGAACGGGGCAATTTTTTTCTCTTTTTCATAAAATCTTACAGGGTCTCTCCAGTCCTCGGTCCTCATAAAAGTCCGTGCCGAAAAAGCCGCTAAACCGATGACGAAGATCATGTTGAAGATATGTTTCTTTTTCGGCCAACCGGCATAAATCCCAGATAAGAACACGGCCAACACGGCCAAAACACCTATTAAAGGCATATACATGGAATGCTGGGAAGTAAAAAGCCTGTTATACTGACTCACGGGTATTATATGGCTAACCGGAGTCAACGTTATAGCAACCCACAATACCGCAAAAAGCAAAAATCTATTCCTTTTACCCAAAATCATCATCCATATCGAAACCGCTATAATCAGAGCCGCGGAAATAATATGTTTTAATGACATAATATACGCAACGGGCTGCGTAAAATCTTCAAAGTACAGGTTCCACGGAAATACAACAAGCAAAAACCACCGGGTTAAAACCGGCCCCATAGAATACAGCCGCCAAAAAAGCATATTCGACCAGACTGTAAAATACTCGATTTTTGAATTCAGCGCGGAGCTTCTGAGACAGGCGTAAATAAATAACACAATGGCATAAGGAAGCATTTTGGCGAAAAGTTCGGACAGAAAAGCCCCCACCCTGCCTTTTCTGTCCCTTAAAAAACAAAATTCATAAGCAATTATTATCAGCGGCAGAACCGCCCCGTTTTCTTTCGAGCATAAACTCGCAAAAAATAAAATCACGGCGGCTGAAAACAGCGCTATTCTGAGAAAAATCCTTTTAGACAACGCATACCGGATATAAAACAACAGCGATAAGAGCATAAAAAGAAGGCAGAGAGAGTCAGTCCTGCCGCTGATATAAGAAACAACATCCGCGTTTATGGGGTGCACAGCGAACAGAGAAGAAACAAATATCGGTATATCCAGCCGTCCGGCAAGCAGGAGCAGTATAAAAAATATCAGAATTGCGTTAAGAGTGTGTATAACGATATTTGTTAGATGATAACCCCACGGAGACAACCCATATAACAAATAATCCAGTGACACAGACACCAGTATAAGGGGCCTGTAATAGCCTTCCTGCCCTTCGTAATCCCTGCTTATATCAGTGTTAAAAAACTCCGAACTGAAAAAGGCTTTCGCATCAGATACATCTTTATGTTTATTATCGACAATCAGAACATAGTCATCCCATATAAAAGGACAAAACAGCGCATTGGAATAAACAGAAAAGCACAACGCGGCTAATATCAAAGGGTAATACAACTTGAGTCTGGAACTCTGCATCATCTTATTTCACGGGCTTATCGAGAATCAGATAAAGGAGACACAACGCAACGGAACAAAAAATGCCTTTCGCAAGAAAATACCAGGCAAAACCATCGTTGCTGAAATTCCCTTTAAATACTTCGTTTCCCAACAAGAAAACATAGAGGCATATCAAAAAAACAGTTGCGGCCGACATATAAACCAACAATTTGAGTTTTTTCATTTTTCACCCTTGCTCGCGCATTTTCAGGCGCGATTTAACCGGCTGGATTATTCTATACCCAAACCCGCAATTTTAATTTCCGCGAGTTTCTCCTCCGTTATCTTATATTTCTCCATGATTTTCAGGTCTATCTCGGAAATTCTGTCACTTAGATACTTTTGTCTTTGAGCTTTATCTTCCGGATAAATTTGCTTCGCCTCCTCTTCAAGAATTCCCTCCATCATAATAATTTCTCTGAAAATCTCACTATCATCGTATTCATCCGCGACGACATCAGAAATCGCATCGGGATAATTTTTCCTATCATCCTCCTTCATTATCCTGTCCACTATTTTCAGATAATCCTTATTTATCTCGGAATATGCACTATCATCCCCGGCTGTTTTGGCCGGCATTTTCTTTTTAGTTTCAGTCTGTTTGTCATAACCTTCGATTTTCGCTACAATAGAGACAGGGACAATCATTTCCCCGCCCGTCTTTATCTTTATTCTTATAAAATCGTTGTCTTTATCCAATATCCTGCCCTCGATAGAACGTCCGTTTTTAAAATGGATAACTTCACAGAAAGAAGGGGAAAGGAAAAAGAAACAGAACAAACAGCCATGTAAAAAAAGCATTATCTTTCTCAAGATATTCTCCTTTTACTTTTTTGTTTACCAAACGACGTCAGTTAAATTTAACTTATCCTCAAATTTATTGCAAATTAAAATTTAAGCATGACTGGAAAATTATTTCTCAAAGGCGTGTTTGCGGGGATTTTTCTTGAATGAAACCGGGTATTTACCTGTAAAACATGCGGTGCAGAAATTCTGTTTATCTGTTCCCATCGCGTCCAACATACCTCCGAGACTAAGATATTTCAGGGAATCTACACCTATAAAATCAGCGATTTTTTTCTCTGAATATTTTGCCGCTATCAGTTCCCTTTTTGTCGGAAAATCTATCCCATAGTAACAGGGTGAAACCAGCGGCGGACAACTGACTCTCATATGAACTTCTTTCGCCCCTGCTTTTCTGAGGGCTTTAACCCTGCCTCTGGATGTGGTGCCGCGCACAATCGAATCTTCCACTATAACAATCCTTTTATCTTTAACAAGGCTTGTCACGGGATTGAGTTTGATTTTAACCTTAAAATCGCGCGATAACTGTGAGGGTTGTATAAAAGTCCTGCCTATATAATGGTTTCTGACAAAACCCATTTCCAGCGGCAAACCGGATTCTTCAGCGTAACCGACAGCGGCAACCGTACCTGAATCCGGAACGGGCATGACAAAATCCGCATTTACGGGATGTTCCTGTGCAAGTCTGATGCCCAGCTTTTTTCTGGACTGATAAACGCTCGATGTAAATATCCTGCTGTCGGGACGGGAAAAATATATGTTCTCAAAAATACAAAATGCTTTCGGCATAACAGTCGAATATTTTACAGAAATCACTCCTCTATCGTCAATCCTCACTATTTCACCCGGTTCCACATCCCTTAAATATTCGGCTCCCGCTATGTCAAGCGCACAGGTTTCGCTCGCTATAATATAAGTTTCTTCCAGCCTGCCTATACACAATGGCCTAAAACCGAGAGGATCCCTGACACCGTAAATACCGTTATCTGCCATAACAACAAGCGAAAAAGCTCCCCTCAATTTACCAATAGCGTTCCTGAATCTTTCGTTAATGGGCAAAAAAGGTTCCTGCACAAGCAAATGCACAATTATTTCACTGTCCATTGTCGTCTGAAATATAGAGCCGTTATTTTCAAGAAACATCCTCAATTCACCGGAATTGGTAATATTCCCGTTATGAGCCAACGATATATGTCCTTTTTTATAATTGATAGCAAACGGCTGGGCGTTTTTGATATCGCTTGAGCCCGTGGTTGAATATCTTACATGCCCAATCGCCATGTTCCCTTTCAGTTTTTTTATTACCTCCTCATTAAACACATCTCCCACCAATCCCATAGACTTATAAGAATGGATTTTTTTACCGTCATAACTTGTTATACCGCAGGATTCCTCTCCGCGATGCTGCAAAGCATAAAGCGAAAGATGCGCTAAATTCGAAGCGTACTTATGGCCATAAACACCAACCACACCGCAATATTCTTTCATGTTTCGATAAACCTCCAAAGATAATCCTGTATGGCTTTTACGGACAAGCTCCCCACCCTCATAGCTTCAATGGAATTTACGGCGGCCTGAGCCCCCTGCACAGTCGTAATACAGGGAATCGCCTGTATCGCCGCAGCGCTCCGTATCGGCTTTATATCAGATTGGCTTTTTTTGCCCGAAGGGGTATTAATGACTAACTTTATATCACCCGCTTTAATTATATCGAGAACGTTTTCGCCCGGAGAGCCTATTTTATGGACATAAATTGTCTTGACTCCGTTCGTTTTAAGCACTTTTGCCGTTCCCGATGTGGCAAATATCTCAAAACCCATATCAAAAAGTTTTTTGGCAATAAAAATTATTTGTCTCTTATCTTCATCCGCCACACTGATAAAAATCTTACCCGATAACGGCAACCCCACACCTGCCGCAAGCTGAGATTTGGCAAACGCCATACTGAAGTCATTATCTATACCCATAACCTCACCCGTCGATTTCATTTCAGGACCAAGAACAACATCAACACCCGAAAACCTTGAAAAAGGCAAAACCGATTCTTTTACCGCAAAATGCTCAATAACT
>JAQUNG010000067.1 GCA_028717725.1 bacterium
ATTCTCAATCATCAGAAAAAGAACCCCCTGATCTATTCCTATGGAATCGCTTGAAAACCAGTTTCTGCCGGGATTAAACGACGACACAAACCCGTATTTCGTCCATATGCGTTCACCGTATTCAGACAACATATATCTGGCCGACAACAATGATTCTTCGGGCATGAAGGCAACCGACGATAATATCCCGTAGGGAGCGATTGTGCCGTCATGGTTTCCGAAATCAGCTCCGTAAGCCCTATAACCCCCGGGGCCATCCGAAGCCGTCAACCCCCAGAGTTTCCCGTACCAGGAATATTGATCCGAATTGTCCAGACAAAATTGCCAATTCGATCTTACCGCGTTGGAAGTGTTTTCCCAGTAATTCGCATACTCGTCTTTTTTGTTTCTGAAATCAATCCAGGAGTGAGAAAAAAGATATACAAACAAAGGTTCTCCGGGGCAATATATATATGTTTCGGCCCCTCTTTTCTTAACGGGTCGCTGCCAGTTCTGCCACGCGTCCGGGCCAACAGGATAAGTCGGGGAACCGATTGCGAGAATATACATAATCATTTCTTCGGCCGCCATTCCCCATTCCGCTGTCAAAAAACCGCTTTCGGGCTGCCACCCCATTCTTAACAGTCCTGTTTTCTCATTATACATCCATCTCCAGTTTGTCCTTTTATATAAATCCTCCGCTATTTTCTCTATTTCAGTCCCCTTGAAATGTTCGGCGGCATGCAGAGCCCCGGCGAGAAATAATGCTGTGTCAATTGAAGAAACCTCTGACTTTCCCGCCCTTTTACCCGTCCGCATATCCACAAAATGATAATAAAAGCCTTTCTCATTCTGGACTCTGTGCCTAAAAGTTTTCAGGATCTTTAAGATACGGCTGTAAACATCTTCTTTGCTTACCCACCCCCGTTCTTCGGCAACACAGAACACAGACAAACCAAATCCTACGGCCGCCACACTGCAGGGAGAAAACTTTGCGCTTCGGTCCTTAATCAACCCGGTTTCGGGATCGGACTCATTCCAGAAAAAATCAAATGTGGCTTTCTGTATGCGGTCAAGTAACTTATCGTCATCAAGAGTCGCTATGCCCAGTGACTCCATTTTCCTGCTCTCTCTGAGTTTATTCGCATCTTCAATCCTCCGCGCGTAATAATCCGGAGGAGAAGAAAAAATAAAATCATCAAAATACAGGATACCTTCTTTATGCGTCACTCTGTTATCCTCGAAAACTATAACCAGCTCCCTCATATCTTCCCAATTCGTGATTCCTCTCATATCTTCCAGGGGAATTTTTATTTCCTGCCAGTTGCCCGTTACGCCCGAAACGACATAACTTCCGACTTCCTCGGAATTTTTAAGTTCTATTTTAAACACCCTGGTAAAACCGCGGTTCCCGTCCCCCTTAACTTTAAACTGCAGGTATTTATAAGGATATAAATTTGTCGAATTCAGCTTTGTCCAGTATCCGTTATAAGCGCCGCGGGACGAGTCAACATCATATTCAAGTTTTAAAATCCTGTTGTCTTTTTCATCGATTATCTTATACGTGCATTTCTGGGTTATGTCTGTATTGTCTTTCTCCCACGTTCCGAGAGTCCCGCCCAGGCAGTTAAGGGAATAACTGCCGCTAAAATCGTCCAAAACCAGCGTTTGTTCGGACAAAAAATCTTTTTCCTTCTCATTTTTTCTGACGCCGCTTCTTGTTTTTTTCTTTTCTTTTATTTTTTCGTCAAGTATCTTCCGAAATTCATCCCGGGAATATTCTTTGCCTTCAAATTCCACCAGTCCGTATCCCTCATTTCCGGATGCCGCAACGGCATAAAAACCGGGACACAAACAGGCAAAAGCGTAAAAAATAACCGTATATCTGAATGTTTTCATAACAGTTTTATATAAACCCCGGCAGCGCGGAAATTTCTTACTGCCGGACAAACCATTCAAAGAATTTCCTGACTCCGTCTTCGATATCCACTTTCGGTTTATAATTCAGCAATTCCGAAGCGAGGCTGATATCGGCAAATGTTCTGTCGACATCTCCCTTTTGAACGGGAAGAAACTTTATTTTTGCTTTTTTGCCCGTAACTTTCTCCATAACGCGTATAAGCTCTTTTATATTAACCGGTTTTGAATTACCGAGATTGATGATCTTGTAATCAAAATCGATTTTCAGAACCCCCATTATCCCGCTGATAATATCGTCAATAAAAGTATAATCCCTGGAAGAGCCGCCGGCGCCGTATATTTCCACGGGTCTATCTTCAAGGATATTTTTCAGGAATTTGTGCACGGCCATTTCCGGCCTCTGTCTGGGTCCGTATACCGTGAAAAATCTCAGGCAAACGGATTTTATGCCGAAATTTTCATAATATGTCCTCAGGATTTCTTCACAGCAGAGTTTTGTTGAACCGTAAGGCGATTCAGGCTTCAAGCCGTATGATTTTTCCGAAAAAGGGATTTCGGAGCTGTTGCCGTAAACGGAAGAAGAAGAAGCGAATATTATCTTCCCGCAGCCGGAAAGCCTGCAGGCTTCGCATATATTTGCCGTGCCGCTGATATTTACCTGTTCATATAAAAGAGGTTTTTCAATCGATGGACGAACACCGGCTCTTGCCGCAAAATGGACGATGCAGTCAAACCGCCCGTTTTCGACAATTTTTTTTATGTTTTCAAAATCGCGGATATCGCATTCGCGGAGACTGAAATTTTCCGCCTTCATAAAAAGACGGATGTTCCGGCGTTTAACGGCAGGGTCATAATAATCGTTGAAATCATCCAGGCAGACAACTTCACTGCCTTCTTCCAGAATTCGCCCGATCAAAGAAGACCCTATGAATCCCGCTCCGCCTGTTACCAGAATTTTCATACTCCTGTAAAATCACTCCTTCTTATTGTAATTATAGCATTATAAAAACGGTAAAACCGGTTATAACGGCTTTTTCCTATGCCCGGCCCTTTTCGAAAACCTGCCAGGCGCAGCCCATAATGCCGCCTTCATTGCCAAGCAGGGCCGGCACGATTTTTACCCTATGGCGATAGACCTGCATTACCCGTTCTCTTACTGTTTTTCTTACAGGGTTAAAAATCAATCTCCCCGCTTTTGCGACACCGCCCCCTATTACTATAATTTCGGGGTCAAGCAGGTTAACCACGCCCGCAAGACATACGCCAAGATATTTCCCGGTTTCTTCCCATATCATTTCGGCAAGTCTATCTTTCCTGTTTGCAGCTGCCGTGATATCTTTGGGTGTTATTTCATCGAATCTGCCTTTGAATTTTTTCGCGAGAACCGAATCCGGATGTCTGCTCAAAACACGCTTTACCCTTCCGACAATATATTTGTTTCCAACATACGTTTCCACACACGCTTTCCCCCCGCAGGCGCAAGAAGGGCCGTTCACGTTTATCGGCATATGTCCCAGCTCGCCCCCGGCCATAAAACTGCCTCGATATAATTTCTCTTCCAATATCAATCCGCTTCCGACACCAGTGCCCAATGTAATACATACCGCATTTTTTGTGCCCCTGGCGGCCCCATACGCATATTCGCCCAGCGCCATCATATTCGCGTCATTATCTACAAAAACCGGGGCTTTCATCCTCATTTTGAATTCATCATGCAGGTTGACATTATTCCATCCTTTTATATTTACAAGCGCGTGAATAACGCCGTTGACTGAATCTATATGCCCGGGGGCTCCTATTCCTATGCCCGCGAATTCATTTTTCTTGATGTTTTTGGCGTCAAGCAGTAATTTTATGACAGACAGCGATTTCTCGACCCACAAGTCAAATCTGCCGAAATCTTTTGTTTCAAAAAGAGACTTCGCTGCTATTCTGCCTTTTTGCGATATAATCGCCACTTTAGTGAAAGTACCACCGATATCTATTCCAGCGGCAAACATAACCTTACCTCCATTTTCTATCCGAGACCCAGCGCTTCCTCGGTATTTTTATAAATCTTATCCGAAAAAATTTCCCTGTCTTCACTCCTTATATCAGCTATGTAGTCGCATATATACGCCACATTGCCGGGATAATTTTTTTTGCCCCTTTTATTCTGTGGCGGCAGATAAGGAGTATCCGTTTCCGCCAATATGTTCGAGGCATCCAGCGATAAAGCCGCCTCTCTTATTTTTCCGGATCCGGGATAGGTGATATTTCCGCAAAAAGAAATTTTACATCCCAGTCTCTCAAGCTTTACCGCAATATCTTTATCCCCCGAAAAACAGTGTATGATAATGCCGCATTTGTTATTTCTTTTTTCCCCAAGTATGCGGATAAGGTCTTCGTAGGCATCCCTGCAATGGACACAAAGAACAAGATTTCTTGACAAGGCGTATTCCAGAAAAAACAAAAATATTTCGACCTGTTTCTCTGCAGAAGTGATTTTCCTGTAATAATCCAGCCCAACCTCCCCCACACAGATAAAACTTTTATCCGCGAATATCCCATCCAGTCTCTCAACGGGAAAATCCGCCGCCTGTGTAACACTATAAGGATGAAGACCGAAGGAATTATATATTTTTATTTTTGATGCGGAACCGCTTATTCCGAGTCGCGCCGTCTTTTCAAGCTCTTCGGTGTCGGAGCAGATATTCAATATTCCGCGAACGCCCTTTTCAAAAGACCTATCGAGCATCCCCAGAATATCCTCCGGCGAACCGAACGAAGCTAAATGCGCGTGAGAATCAAAATATTTATTGGCCAAACTCTATTTACCCTTTAAAGATTCGAACCATTTCTTCGACAGGTCATCTATGGATTCAAACTTATCTTTATATATTTCTTCAAAGGAATCCTTGAACGACTTTCCCTGCGCAATCATACGGGCAAACCGGCAGAAAGCAAGATTTCCGTCGGACTCATAGACATTTACCAGAATCCGGACTAAATTTTCCGACTCATAAACGAATTTTTCAAAATCTTTCTCGCTCTTCGGATATTTCTTCGTTTTTAGCAGGTTTCCAAACGACATGTATTTCTTCGCTTTTATGTCTTTTCCCATTTTTTCGGAATTATACATGCCTGTCCCGGAGTAATACGATGCCGTCCCCGCAATCAACCACAAAGGAACATCCTGATCCTGTAAAAATTCCTTCCACAAAAGTTCCGATAAAAAATAATTAAAGAGTGTATCCGCGCTGTATATAATGGGGATATTGGAAGTCTGTTGAAGCCCTGACAAACCCGTATCTCCGTATGGAGCCACAAAAATCTCCCTTTCTTTCGCAATGCTGAAACCGAATGCCGTGCTGTCAGACGGGCCGGCAATAGTTTTTATCTGGCTCCAGCTCGACTCATTATCCAACAGACAAACATCGCATTTAACCTGCCAGTCGATATAACCATCAATACCCATGTCTTTTATGAGTTTGCTGTAAAGATTATCGGGAGCGCCGGAAATCTGCGCGGCCATTCTATTGTCTTTCATCCTGTATTTTTTATAATAAACATTGAAATATTTAGTAGCCCTTTCCTGGTCCCATTGTTTTCTTCTGACATATTTTAGCGCTTTGGATTCTTTTTCGGCGTTTTTCTCTATTTCCTTGCGTTCCTTATCTGTCACATATATTTTTTCGAACTTTTCCTGTTTTTCCTTCTCAACTGCTTTATCCTGGATTTCCTTTTTTTTGTCTTCCAGTAATCGCTCCAACTCCGCTTTCGTATACCAGCCATCCTTATGCTTGATCAGACCTTTTGCTTTCTGTTCTTCTTCGAATAACCGCAACTCTTCATCGCTAAGCTGGTTGTCAACACCTGCCTGAGAGGCATCCTTTCTTTTTAATTCCCATATTCTCCTCAGAAGGTCGTTCTGCTTCTGAGAATACTTGTTTACCTTTTCGATTCTTTCGTTATCAAGGGTAACATTGCCGAGAATCGTCTCGAAAGTAATATCTCTGGAGGATTCGAAAAGTATTATTCCTTCGATTTTCTCCCCCGTCTTAAGTATGATTTCATCTCCGCCCGAATCGGAAACAACACACATTAAAACAAACATCGAAAAGACACTCAGATACATCCTCATTTGGACAAACCTCCGCTTTAAAAACCCAAATTACAGTTTATCTTTTTCTTTTCTGGGAAATATCATACCTGTTTTTTCAATCATGCCGCCTTCAGGCAAAATCCCCCATGGTTTCATTTCCGAAAAAATACCCTGTTTTTCGCCCGGCTTGATGCCGAGCCCTTTCCATATTTTATGGGACGCAACCGGCATAAACGGGTACAACAAAACGGATATTACCCGCAAACCTTCAAGAAGATTTCTTAATACATTGTCCAGTTTACCGTTCTGCCCCGCCTTATGCAGTTTCCAGGGCTGGCTGGTTTCAACATACTTATTCGCAAAAGCAACCAATTCCCAGGCGCAGTCAAGGGCGGAAGACAACCTGCAGTCATCCATAAGCTTCTGATATTTATCCGTCAAACCGCAAAAAACATTTTTAAACTCATCGTCTTCTTTCCCGCGCTCCGAAAAACCGGGGATCCGGTTACCGCAATATTTCTCGGCCATCGATAATATCCTGCTTGAAAGATTGCCGAAATCATTGGCCAAATGGGTATTATACCTCAGCCAGAACCTGTCCCATGTAAAGTCCATGTCGTCGTCATAAGGCATTTCTTTTACAATAAAATACCTTACGGCATCTGAACCCGCGGCTTCCGCGATGTTTTTCGGATCGATAAAATTATTTTCTGTCTTGCTCATCTTCCTGCCTTCGAGGGTCATAAATCCGTGAGCATAAATCCGCAACGGCAGGCTTATACCTGCGGATAAAAGCATCGCCGGCCAAATAATACAGTGAAACCTTGTAATATCTTTCCCTATAACATGCAGATCGGCCGGCCATAATTCCTTGAAACGGCGCTTATCGCCTGAAAAGCCGGCCGCGCTGATATAATTTGTCAGGGCATCTATCCAGACGTATACGGTCTGAGCCGGATCAAACGGCAACTCAATCCCCCATCCCTCCGATGCCCTTGATATACTGATATCCTGCAAACCGGATTTGATTATATTTATAATCTCGTTTTTTCTCGCTTCGGGGGTTATGAAATTCCCGCATTTGTTAATATGGTCGAGTATTTTTTCGGAATATCCGGATAAACGGAAAAAATAGTTTTCTTCCTCCAACCACTCGGCTTTTCTGTTGTGAATCGGACATTTTCCCTCGATTAAATCCGATTCCTGAAGATATGCCTCGCAGGATACGCAATACCATCCCTTGTATTTATCCTTATAGATGTCGCCTTTGTCATATATCTTCTGGAGAAGTTTTTTAACGGAAGCTATATGATCTTCGTCCGTAGTGCGTATGAAACGGTCATATTCGATACCGAGGCTCTGCCATGCCAGCTTGAACGCAGGCACCATCTCATCGCAATACTGCCGGGGAGACATATTCTTCGCTTTCGCTTGACGATAAACATTCAGGCTGTGTTCGTCCACGCCCGTGCAGAAAAAGGTATTATCACCCATCGCTTTGCGATATCTGTTTATGACATCCGCGCAGACTTTTTCATAAGCGTGCCCGAGATGGGGCGGCGCATTGACATAATCAATCGCTGTGGTCAAATAGAATTTACCCAATCTTCATATCCTATTTATTCTTCTTTTACAATTTTAACATCTCTGACAGGGAACCATACCTGTCTTTTATCCTCAAACTCAATTAATATCATCTGTTTCAGTATGTTAATGTCTATCACCTTGCCGTTCCCGACTTTAGTCGAAACAAGCGAACCTTCTTTCGGAATGCCGTTGGAGAGATCTCTGTAAACTTCATTTTCATATTTCAGACAGCAGAGCAGTCTTCCGCACAAACCCGATATCTTGCTCGGATTCAACGGCAATCTCTGCTCTTTCGCCATTTTAATATTTATAGTGTCAAAGTCTTTCAGAAAAGTAGCGCAACACAGAGCGCGGCCGCAGCATCCGATTCCTCCAAGCATTTTGGCCTCATCTCTTACACCTATTTGCCTGAGTTCGATTCTCGTTTTAAAAAGAGCCGCCAGGTCTTTGACAAGCTCTCTGAAGTCTACTCTCCCCTCAGCCGTAAAATAAAATATCAGTTTGCTTTTGTCGAAGGAATACTCCACGTCAACCAGCTTCATGTCGAGTTTGTGTTCGAGTATCTTCTCCTGCCCTTTTTCGAATGCTTTTTTGGCTTCTCTGCTGTTCGATTTTAACTGTTGTTCGTCGCGGGGCGTAATCTTTCTCAGAATTTTTTTTAAAGGCTCGTCCACATCGTCTTCGAGAATTATCTCGGGGTCGGATATCACGAGGCCGAATTCTTTACCCCTCTCAAAATCAAAAATCACATAATCGCCTATTTTCAAATCAAGTTCCCCGGTTTGAAAATAATAAGGCTTGCCGCATTCTCTCAATCTTACCTGCACAACTTTATACATTTATGTCAATACCCCTTTCCTGCCCATATTTCTGATAATATCCAGAAAAAATTCTTCCAGTACGATTTGAAAATTAACATTAAATCTTACCATATCCCTGGCATGTTCGACAGCCTTAATGCAGTTTAATATTTCGTCAAATCCGCATCCATCGGAAAACCGCAGCAGGGCGTCTTTTTCGGATTTATTTACGATATCTGCGCCTGAGCCGCACTCTTTAATCAATAACATATCTCTGAACCATATCTGCCATATCAAAAGCATTTCCTCTTTTTCATATTGGACATGCGAAAAAGCTTCCGCGTCGATAAGCTCTCTTATCTCTTTGAAATCCTCATATCCGTCAGCCTGTTTTTCTTTTTTTATATCTGCGGCGCTTTCTTCCAGCAGTTTCTGGAACTCCGAATTAATAACGGATATCACATTGAATAAAACGGCCAAATTCCCGTTTATCACGGATCGGAGATTATTTAAATATATATTCCGTCTGCGGGCCGAATCCCCCGATAATAATTTTAACGATTCGGAAATCCTGCCGCCCGCGAAAGAAGCTATGGCTTTTGCTTCCTCAAAAGGAATTTTTTTCATCCCGACCAGAAAATTTTCGATTTCCTTATCGGACAGCAGATAAAAGTTTATTGTCTGACATCTGGACACTATAGTGGGAAGAAGTCTGTCGGGCCTTGATGTAACAAGTATCACAACCGTCCCGGGAGGAGGTTCTTCCAGCGTTTTTAATAATTTATTGGAAGAATCCTTCCTCATCCTGTGCGCATCGTCGAATATTATAACTTTATACCGCCCTTCATAAGATTTTCTGCTTACCTTCTTCAGCACATCTCCGATCAGCGCTACGTTTATTATCCTTTCTTTACCCTTCGGATGAACAACCAGCACATCGGGATGGTTGCCGGAATTGATTTTTCTGCATGACTCACATTTCTCACACGGAGCGCTGTCCCGGCAGGACAGACAGTTAAGGATTTTTGCCAAACGAATGGCTATAAACTTCTTTCCCAAACCATCGGGTCCCGCAAACAGATAAGCGCCCGCCACCCTTCCTCTGGCAACGGCGTCGGATAATATTACACACTGGCGTTTATGACCGGCAACGGCATCGGCAAACATATGTCTCAAGCTCTTTCCAATAATAGTTCG
>JAQUNG010000068.1 GCA_028717725.1 bacterium
GGACTATCTCGAATATGTAAAAAAATGGTATGACAGGTTTATGCCTCTGATAAAAAATTCCCAGGTCTGAAGGGGCGGTCCGGTCGGTTTACTGCAGGTCTGCAATGAGGTGGGAATACACCAGTGGCTGTCCGGACAGGCTGATTATTCGGAAGTCAGCTCAATGTATTTCAGGGATTTTCTGAAAAATAAATACCGGAATATAAAAAGCCTGAACGAGTCTTACGCTTCTTCTTATAAAGGATTTGACGATATACCTCTTCCGGCCGGGAAAATAGGTTCGCGGACGGAAATAGTCAGGTGGAATGACTGTCACGCGTATCACAGGGATTATTACAACAGGTACCTGTCGCATCTTTGCCGCGAAATCAGGAAATACGACATAGATTTGACTTTATATCACAATGTTCCCGGGTGGGTCTTCGGCAGGGCCCTGGAATTTCCTGTGTGCATATCGACATACACAGATTTGCCCGAGAATATGATACTGGGAGTTGACCATATACCGGAACGTGTCAGCTTTACCAACATCCATGACGATTATATTATCAATCAGATGGTTGAAGCTTTGCAGAGAAGGCAATATCCGGTGTTCGGAGCCGAGTTACAGGCGGGCACGAGGGAGCACAACGTAAGGACGTTCCATAATGAAATGAGACTTTTTTACAAGGCGTGTTTCGCGCATGGATTGAAAGGGATGAATTATTATATGTTCTGCCAGGGTGAAAATCCGGCAGGCAGAGGAGCTTACAGCCACCTGTTTTACTGGGAAAACTGCCTGGATATCGAGGCGGCGGAAAGTCCGTTATACAGGGACTGCAGATATCTGGGTGATTGGCTCAAAGAGAACGGCCGGGCGCTGGTTGAAAGTTCTATCAAAGCTGAAATCGGGGTCGTGTTTTACCCCGAATATTACTCTACGGAGTTTGCCTATCCCCTTTTCGGAGGGGAAAAACGGCTTCATGCTTCCGACGCCGGATTGTTTTATGATATGAAATACGCCAGGGAAAGATTTTATTTCGAAACGCTTTTGAAAATACTGAAAATCCTTAATATCCCGTTTGAAATTGTCATACCGGACAGGAGCGAACCCGCCGACCTTCTGAAATATAAAAAATTATGGGTGTTTTCCCTGGATTCTATGTCTGAAACGACGCAGAAAAGAGTTCTGGAATACATTAACGGCGGCGGAAACGCGGTGATTTTCCCGCTGATGCCTTATCTCGGGAAAAATCTTGAGAGTTGCACCGTTTTGATGGACGCTCTGGGGATCACCCAGAAAGCGGCCAAAAATTATAAGATACCTAGAATAGACGTATCGGGACTTTCGGGCATAAATGTTGAGGGTTCGATTGTCGAGCTTGCATCCGGAAACGACCACAGAAAAATAGCTTTTCTCACAGAGACGGACAGGTGCTGCGGGCTTGAAGTTAAGAGCGGTTCGGGCAAAGCCTCGGTACTGGGGGCTTTCTTCGGATATCAGACATCCGAACATATCGATGTCATAAAAAAATTTTGTGAATACGGCGAAAATTCAGTAAAAGTCCATTCATCCGATTCGGACCTTATAACCGTTCTGAGGGAAAACGGACGGGAGAAAATCCTGTTTTTGCTGAATTATTCGCCTCTGGATGTGTTATCGCATATCAAAATAGTGTCGGACGCGGAAGAATACGATATGGGCATTGTCGGGGTAAAGGCCCATTCGGGAATAATGTGCCCGATAGAAAAAGACATAAAAAACGGGGTGAAGTTGAGGCTTGCCTCATCCGAAATAATAGCGGTGAATAAGGAAGAGGCGGGCATAAAGATTTGTTTTTCGGCGGAAGGAAATCCTAATCCCGTCTTGGAAATCCTCTTGCCTGACAGTTACAAGGCTGTCTGTTCCGTAAAGTCGGAAACTTCGGAAAAAGGCGGTTTGACGAAAATAAAGATAACGGAACCTGTGGAACTGTTCAATATAAGAATAATGCGCGGAGGATAAAAATGACCAGAATTTATGTGGCTCTGCTGATGTGTCTGTTGTCGGCGCCAGTAGCGTCTTCGTATGTTTTTCCCGATGATGTTTACCGCAAAGGCTTTAACTGCGGCGGAAATGATTACACGGCTGTTGACGGTAAAAAATTCGAGATGGATATGCCGTACCAGAAAAATTTCGGTTTCGGCCATGTGGGGGGGAATCATGCCTCTTCGCAGAATTTTATCGAGGGAACCAAAGATCTTCCCCTGTTCCAGTCCGAAAGGTGGGGTTTTAACGAATATAAGTTCGATGTTCCGCCTGGAGTCTATCTTGTGAGCTTTTATTTCGCGGAGTTTTATTTTGAAGAGCCCGGAAAAAGAGTTTTTGATATAGAAGCTGAGGGTAAAGACGTTATAAAGAATTTGGATATCGTCTCCGAATACGGAAAAGATAAACCGGGCATATTGAAGTTCGCGGTTAAGGTAACGGACGGACAGCTGAATATATCTGCAAGGGCGTCCGTGGATAACGCCAAAATCTCAGCTTTGTATGTCGAAGGTATCCCGCCGGATACTGTCCCTCCCGTTAATCCGCGCCGTCCGGATATTTTCAACAGGGATTCGGCAGTCGGTCTTCTGTGGACTCCGAATGAAGAGATTGATATCGATGGATATTATGTGTTCAGGTCCGATTCGGAAAAAGGGCCTTTTGAGAAAATAAGAGAGGATTTGGTTCCGGGAAACGCGTATGTCGATAAAAACGCGGAAAACGGCAAAACTTATTTTTACGCATTAAAAGCGGTTGACGTGTTCGGAAACGAAAGCGATATTTCCGAACCTGTCAAAGGTTCTCCCCGCGAATATAAGCCCGAAGACCTTGTGATACTGGTCAATTGCGGAGGGGAAGAAACGGAAGGCAAAAACGGTGAAAAATACCGGAAAGACGAGAGTTATAACATAGCTTCAGGAAGGGGTTATGTGGGTGGAGTTTCCCGGAAAACCGAAGACGACGGGTTGACAGGACCTTTCGGTGTCATCAGGGAAGGGTTCAATGAATATATATATGATATACCCAACGGTATTTATAAAGTGACATTCGGTTTTGTGGAACCCGAGTATGACAGGATTTTTAAAAGGAATTTCAGTATTTATATAGAACAGAGAAGAGTTTTGAAAAATCTTGATATCTTTGCCCGCGCCGGGAAAAACAAATTGTTTGAGGATACCTTCATCGCCAGGGTGGAAGACGGGCAATTGAATATCAAATCGGATATCAAATACGGTCTTCCCGTTATTTCATTTCTGAAAATCGAGCCTTTTGAGACCGACGGGATTCCGCCGTCGGAAATCGGCATATTAAAAGCCGATGCCAGAGAGGACAGGGTCTTTATAATATGGGAGGCATCGGGAGAGAAAGATGTTATAGGTTATAATGTTTATCGGTCTTCCGATAAGGGGAAAACCCTTAAGAAGCTTAATGACCGGCCTGTAGGGCTGGAATTGTTTAAGGATCTGGATGTCAAATACGGGGATAGTTATCTGTATTTTGTTTCTGTCCTGGACGCTTCGCTGAACGAAAGCGGAAAATCCGCGGCGGCGTCCGCGAAAGTCGAAAGGCTTTCCGATGATGACTTTCTCGATATGGTGCAGCGCGCGGGTTTCAGGTTTTTCTGGGAAGAGGCGGACCAGGTTACAGGCCTGATAAAGGATAAGACAGGGGCGAACTTTGTCAGTGTCGCTTCTGTCGGGTTCGGGCTTTCCGCAATGGTTGTAGCCGCGGAGAGGGAATATTTGCCGAGAGATGTCATTGAAGAAAGAGTTTTGGCTATACTCAAAGCCCTCAACAGCGGTCCCAAAAAATTCGGGTTATATTTCCACTATCTTGATTTCGACGGCGGGCCTTCAAAAGAGGGTTATGAGAAAGTGATGTCCACTATTGATTCGGGATTGCTTCTGATGGGAGTTATTACCGCGGGCGAGTATTTCGGGGGGGAAATAAAAAAAGAAGCGGATAAAATGGTGGCGGAAGCGGATTGGAAAGCGACGCTGGATAAAAACAGGAATATTATATTCATGGCCTGGAAACCGCAGAATCCGGACAACATCGAAGGAAACGGGACTTTCCATTCGGCGTGGGATTTCTACACGGACGAAAGTATTATATGCACGGTCCTCGGGATCTCGGCCCCGCTGGAAGAACACAGGATAGACCCCGGGACATTTTATTCATGGAAAAGATATATGGGAAGATACCAGCCCAAAACTCAGGGCTATGATCCGACCGGATTTTTTGTTTACAGCTGGAGCGGATGCACGTTTACTTATCAATTTGCGCACTGCTGGATAGATTTCGCTCAGCTTGGAAAAGATAATCCATCGAAATTCGGTTTTCAGAATTCCGCCATAGACTGGCACAATAATACCGTAGAAGCGACTAAAGCCGCCCGTCTTTACTGTATAGACAGAAAAGATAAATTCAAAACGTTCGGCGAAGACAGCTGGGGGCTTTCCGCGTGCGCAGGAAAAAGCGGATACCTTGTCTTAGGAGCAATGCCGAAGGGAGATAATTGGGATGATCCCGGCGATGGCACCATACCTCCATATGGAGCGGGTTCTTCATTGCCGTTCCTGCCGGATGAAGTTATGCGGGCCCTGCGATATTACTATGAATTGAAGGATGAGAACGGCGGGAGGCTTGTGTGGAAAGACGAATATGAGGGAGGATACGGCTTCTGGGACAGCTTTAACCTGGACAGCGGTTATGTGGCGCAGGAAGTTATCGGGATAGACCAGGGACCTCTTATACTTGCGATAGAGAATTACAGAAGCCGTCTGATATGGGAAATATTCATGAAAAACAAATATATAAGGGAGGGACTTAACAGGATTCAGTTTGAGAAAAAACTGGACGTTAAGTGACAAATAATGGCTGTTACGATAAGGGATATTGCTAAGCAGGCCGGTGTTTCTGTGGCGACGGTGTCGAGGAGTATAAATTCCGCCACCAAAAATCAGGTCAGGGAAGAAACACGGAAAAAGATATTCGAGATTATAAAAAAATATAATTATTTTCCGGACCAGATAGCGAGAAGCCTCAGCACCAGAAAAACCAGGGTTTTAGGCCTCTGCATGCCGTTCAGGGCATCTGTTTTCAGCAGTGATTATTTTACCGGAATCATTATCGGTGCCATAGAATCCGCGCGCAGACTCGGTTATGAACTTAAAATAGTCCTTTTAAGCGAAACAGCCAGAGGTCTTGATATCTCGGATGTGAATAAAACAAGTGCGATTGACGGCGCTTTGCTGGTGGGAACGAGGATAGAAGACGAACTGCTTCCGGTTTTCCGGAACAGCGATGCGCCGTGGATACTTGTAAACAATTACTCGGAAAATGACGATGGGAAAACGAATTTTGTCGATTGCGACAATAAAAAAGGCGCCTATGACGCCGTAAATTACCTTTTCGACATGGGCCACAGGGAAATAGCTTTTATCAAAGGGCCCGCGGATTCAAGGAACGCGAATGACAGGTTTGCCGGATATATGAAAGCGTTGAAAAAAAATGGAATCAAATCCGACAAATCGCTGTTCAGAACAGGGGATTTTACCGAAAAGGGAGGTTATCTCGCGGCGCAGGAACTCCTGGCGGATAAAAATAATATCACGGCTGTCTTCTGCGCGGATGACGAAATGGCCGTGGGAGCGCTCCAGGCCGTAAAAGACAAAGGGCTGAACTGCCCTAAAGATATTTCAATTATAGGATTCGACGATATAAGGCTTTCCAGGTATGTTGATCCGCCGCTTACGACAGTAAGACAGCCTATTTACGAGATAGGAAAAGTGGCGGCACAAATGCTGGTGCATATTGTCGAAGGAAAAATACAAACGCCTGTTTCAAAAGTATTGCAGACGGAACTTATAGAACGCGATTCCTGCGCCATTGCCGCGCGAAAATAAAAATATACCGCCTGCATACAGGTTGGAACAGCTTCCGCAAAGAATTCAAAAAAACGTTTTTTTAAAGGTTTTTTCTCTTGGTAACTTGACATTGTTGTGTTAGTATGTTATTTAATAAACGTGTTATTATGGACGAGAACTCTAATATAAATGATTGTGAAAGAAGACGTGAACCCAGAAGTGATAAGAATTTTTCGCTGCAGTTGAGCGGCTCCGATGTTGTCGCTGAAGCGATAGATATCACCACTTCCGGTTTAAGCTGTCTTTTAAATAAGCGGCTTCCCGAACTTAGCGAGATGAAAGTTGAATTTCTGCTTCCCGAAAGCGGGGATGAATCTTCAATATCCTGTTCGGGTGTTGTAGTCCGTTCTATGCCCGCCCGCCGCGAATCCGACAGGGGTCGGGAAAGGTTTGTCACGGCTTTATACTTTCTCGACATAGACGATACCGCGAAAAAGAGGATCTCCAGTTTTACGGAGCAGTGAGATTTTTTTATGAGCGCGGGGCGGCCCTTTTTCGGGTTCGCCCCTTTTTTTGTTGTCTGAAGCGGACTGTTGATTTAAAATATTAAAATATCGCAATTACTGCGGTAAAAGGAGATCCCGGATGGTGGATATAAGAAAACTTCTTAAAGATGCTGTAGAAAAGGGAGCTTCGGACGTCCACATAAAGGTCAAAAGGCCTCCCATAATGAGAATTAATCGGCAGATATTGATAACGGATTACGATGTCATGACACCGGAAGATACCGCGAATATCGCAAGGGCGATTACCACCGACGGCCAGTGGAAAAAACTTATGGACGAACATGAAATCGATTTTGCTTACAGTGAAAGCGAAGTCGGCAGGTTCAGAACCAATATTTTTTATCAGCGCGGAAGCATAGGCATAGTTATGAGGCATGTCCGGACCGATATCCTTTCTTTCGGAGAACTCGGGCTACCTGAAGTCCTGAAAAAAATAGCGCTTTTCCAGAGAGGTATTGTTCTTGTCTGCGGGGCAAGTTCGAGCGGCAAATCCACCACATTGGCCGCAATGGTCAATTATATCAACGCCAGAGAGCGCCGCCATATAGTTACGCTGGAAGACCCTATAGAATACCTTCATGCCGACAAAGAAAGCGTTATTAACCAGAGAGAAGTCGGGTTGGATACCAAAAGTTTTTATACGGCGCTGAAAAATGTCCTGCGGCAGGATCCCGATGTGATACTTATAGGGGAGATGCGCGATGCCGACAGTTTTACGGCGGCGGTGGGCGCGTCCGATACGGGGCATCTGGTTCTGAGCACTCTCCATACAGCGAACGCTTCGCAGGCTTTCGGCAGGATAATGGACCTTTTCCCCTCGAATGAAAGGGATCAGATAAGACAGCAGCTTGCCTTTAACTTAAAGGCTGTCATATGCCAGCGGCTGATAAAAACTCCCGACGGAACGGGAGTTGTTCCGGCCGTGGAAATATTGCTGAATAACAAAACTGTCCAGAAGCTTGTAATCCAGAATAAACTCAATAAAATATCAGATGCCATAGAAATCGGACGCGATGACGGGATGCAGACTTTTAATCAGGCTCTGCTGGATTTGATAAAAGAGAAAAAAATAACTGTTGAGGAAGGGCTTGCCAAATCGGATTCGCCTGAAATGCTCAAGATGAACCTTCAGGGCATTTATCTTGATGAATCAAACCGGATTCTGGACGATTCATAAATTATGCCGTGGGATGAATTATCCGAGAACAAAAGGTTTCTCGATTCCGAAAAGGGATTTCCGGCCAAGAAGTACGGGGATTTGTCCGTCGCGCTGATTTATCCGGGATCTTATTCCGCGGGTATGAGCAGTCTCGGATTTCAGTTAATCCACCGTTATCTTAATCTCCACAACAACATAAGGTGCGAGAGGGCGTTTTCACACCCGTCCGGAGGATGCTCTCTTGAGACCGGTTCCGGGCTCTCTGAATTTGATGTCCTTTCCTTCTCTTTAAGTTTTGAACCGCAGTATTTCGAAGTCGTGAAAATCCTCGAAAGCGCGAAAATCCCGCTTCTCTCAAAGGATAGAACGGATAAAGACCCTCTGATAACCGCGGGGGGCATATGTGTTTCTATGAACCCCGGGCCTTTGAGCGAGATTATAGATGTTTTCTGGATAGGCGATTTCGAGAATAACGGTTATGCTGTCTATGAGGAAGTCCTTAATTCCAAAGGCGGGAAAAGGAGGGATATCCTTTCCGCCCTTTCCGGAATCGAGGGGTGTTTTGTCCCGTCCGTGGATCCCGATAAAAAATGCGCGCCGCGAATAGCGGATATTTCCGCCCTCGGCAGTTTATGTTCCTGCATCGTTTCATCCAAAGCCCAGTTTAATATGTGGCTGGTTGAGGTGTCGAGGGGATGCGGTTGGAACTGCAGGTTTTGTCTTGTCAGATGGTTGTGCGGAAGCGGCAGGTTCAGGCCCAAGGAACATATAATACAAGATGCCGTCGAGGGCGCGAAAAAGGGACGGAAAATAGGGCTTTTGGGACCGTCCGTGCTTGACCATCCCGACATTGGGGAAATAATGGAGTGTCTGGTAAAAGAGCGGGCCTGCTTTTCGATTTCAAGCGCGAGAGCGGACAGGCTGAATCCCCGTATTCTGGAATTGCTTGTAAAAGGCGGGGTGAAGCAGATAACGGTCGCTCCCGAAACTTCCGATCCCGAAACCCGCGCCAGGTTGAATAAGAATTTCGGTGATGATATCTTTTTTGAGAAACTGAAAGAATGCCGGCAGGCGGGTATTGAATCTGCGAAACTGTATTTTATGTTCGGTTTTCCGTTCGGCGGCGGGATCGATTTACTGCCGGATTTTGTCGGAAAAGCTTCAGGGATTATAAATGTGTCCGCCGGTTTTGCCGCGTTTGTGCCGAAACCGCATACTCCTTTACAATGGTGCGGAATGCGGTCGCGGAGAGAACTCGCGCGGATACGGGAAGAAGCGTCCGGTATGCTGAGAAAATCAAAATGCAACAATTTTTCTTTTGAGGATATCAGGCTCTCGGTTATCCAGGGAGCCCTTTCGAGGAGCGGAAAAGAAGCTTCAAAATTTATAAAGAAAGGCAGAATAAGCGTTCAAGACGCGGAAACGCTTGCTCTGAGGGAATACGGCCCGGATGAAAAACTTCCGTGGGATAATATTGTCACTCCTTATGCGGAAAAATTATTATCGGATGAAAAAGAGAAGGCCCTGCGCCCGGAATGACGCCGGTTTGTAATTTTATATCAAATGCATTATAATCTCACTATGGGTCTGGCTGACAATTATCTGAAGGTGAAAGAGAATATTGCTTTGTCTGCGGCAAAATCCGGCCGTAGCGCGGACGATATAACTCTTGTGGCGGTTTCAAAGACAGTCGGCGCGGAAAAAATGGTTGAACTGTTTGGCTTGGGGCACAGGATTTTCGGGGAAAGCAGGATAGGCGAAACGCTTGAGAAAAAACAGTTCCTGCCGGCGGGTATGGAAC
>JAQUNG010000069.1 GCA_028717725.1 bacterium
TTGCTACTTCCAACTGGAAGAAAATCTGCACATCTCGGGATTTTGCCGACGCCAAGAGAAGCAGGGTAAAACCTGTGACTTGGGGAAATTTTTTGTGCTTTGCCCACGTAGCTCAGTTGGCAGAGCACGTCCTTGGTAAGGACGAGGTCACCAGTTCGATCCTGGTCGTGGGCTCCAGAAAATGGAGTTTTGAAGAGATAGATAGGTAAAAGACCTAATTTCCTTAAAAAAAGGAGAGAGTTATGGCAAAAGAGAAATTTGAGAGGACGAAACCGCACGTAAACGTAGGTACGATAGGGCACGTTGACCACGGTAAGACGACGTTGACGGCGGCATTGACGAAGGTGCTTGAGCAGAAAGGCCTGAGCAAATTTGTAAGTTATGATGAGATAGCGAAGGCATCGGAGTCGCAGGGCAGAAGAGATGCGACGAAGATCCTTACGATAGCGACATCGCACGTTGAATATTCATCGGAGAAGAGACATTATGCCCATGTTGACTGTCCGGGGCATGCTGATTACGTAAAGAATATGATAACCGGGGCGGCCCAGATGGACGGGGCGATACTGGTGGTCAGCGCGGTAGACGGACCTATGCCGCAGACAAGAGAGCACATACTTCTGGCGCGGCAGGTAGGCGTACCTTATATAGTAGTGTTTATGAACAAATGCGATATGGTAGACGATCCTGAGCTGCTTGACCTGGTAGAGCTTGAAGTAAGAGAACTTCTGAGCCAGTACGAGTATCCTGGAGACAAGATACCTGTTATAAGGGGGAGCGCGACAAAAGCGATAGCTTCGCCGAATGCCGACAGTCCCGATGCGAAACCGATACTTGAGCTTGTAAAAGCGCTTGATGACTATATACCTGAGCCTCAGAGGGAAATCGAGAAACCGTTCCTTATGCCGGTAGAAGACGTATTCTCCATAACGGGCAGAGGCACGGTTGGTACGGGCAGGGTAGAGAGAGGAAAAGTAAAGGTAGGCGACGAGATAGAAGTAGTAGGGATAAAACCCACGATGAAGACAGTGGTAACCGGGGTTGAGATGTTCCGCAAGGAACTTGACCAGGGCCAGGCCGGCGACAACGTAGGGTTGCTGTTAAGAGGAGTAGACAAGGAGCATCTTGAGAGAGGACAGGTGCTTGCCAAGCCGGGATCGATAACACCGCACAAGAAGTTCAAGGCTGAAGTATACGTTCTTACGAAAGATGAAGGAGGCCGGCACACGCCGTTCTTCGCGGGATACAGGCCTCAGTTCTACTTCCGTACGACAGATGTTACTGGTATAGTGAATGAGCTGATAGGCAAAGACGGGAACAAAGCCGAGATGTGCATGCCCGGAGACAACGTACAGATGCAGATAGATTTAATATGCCCGATAGCGATGGAGAAGACACTGCGCTTCGCTATAAGAGAAGGCGGAAGAACAGTAGGCGCCGGCAGAGTAACCGAGATTATCGAATAAGGGAGAAAACTTAACGTGGAAGGACAAAGAATCAGAATTAAGTTAAAGGCGTATGACCATAAGGTCCTTGATCAATCTGCTCAGGAAATAGTTGAAGTGGCGAAAAGGACGGGGGCTTCCGTTTCGGGACCTATCCCCTTGCCCACTAAGATTGAAAAGTATACAGTGCTTCGTTCTCCGCACATCGACAAGAAATCGCGGGAACAGTTTGAGACAAGGACGCACCAGAGGCTTCTTGATATCGTTAACCCGAGCGCCAAGACGGTGGATGAGCTTAAAAAGCTGAACCTCCCGGCGGGCGTGGATATTAATATCAAGAGCTGAAAAAGTGCCGGAATAAATAAGTAAAAAGTTGGAGATATTACAATGGATATTTCATTGTTTGGCAAGAAAATCGGAATGACACAGGTCTTTTCACCCAAAGGGGATGTTCTGCCCGTTACGGTGCTGGAAGTGGGCCCTTGCGTAGTTGTTGATGTCAGGACGCGGGATAAAAATAAGTATTCGGCGGTTCAGCTCGGTTTCGGCGGCGTAAAAGAAAAACATACGACAAAACCCATGGCGGGACATTTTAAAAAGGCCGAAATTGCGCTTAAGAAATTTTTGGGCGAATGCAGGCTGTCCGACGGCGAAGAAAAGAATTTTAAAGTCGGGCAGGAAATAAAAGTCGACATATTCAAAAAAGGCGATTATGTCGATGTGACGGGGACTTCTATAGGAAAAGGTTTTGCCGGGGTTATGAAAAGGCACAATTTCCACGGGCATAAAGGTTCCCACGGAACGCACGAAAGCAAAAGGGGCCCGGGTTCCATAGGCGCGCACTCTACCCCTTCGAGAGTTTACAAGGGGAGAAAACTTGCGGGGCAGATGGGAAATACAAAAGTGACGATGTTGAATCTGGAAGTTGTCGATATTAAACCCGAACGGAATGTAATGCTTGTCAAAGGCGCTGTTCCGGGATGGGATAACGGGCTTATCAGAGTTAGAAAATCAGTGAAAACCAAGAGTAATGCGGCAGGCAATTAATTTTAGAGACGGGGATTTTTAAATGGGAAAGATAGATATTTTAAGTGTCAAAGGTAAAAAGGTGGGAGATTTCAGCATTCCCGAAGAGATAGCGGATTTCAAATGTTCACGACAGCTTGTCCACGATGCCGTGGTTAAACAGCTTGCGGGCAGAAGAAGCGGCAACGCATGCACTAAAACCCGCGCGGAAGTGAAAAGTTCCGGTATCAAATTATACAAGCAAAAAGGGACCGGAAGGGCAAGGGCCGGAAACGCGGCTTCTCCTACGAGAGTGGGCGGCGGTGTCGCGTTTGGTCCCAAACCGAGGACTTATTCTTTAAGGTTGAATAAAAAAGCCCAACAGCTGTCCCTGCGGTCGGCCATAGCGGAGAAGTTCAGGGCCGGGGAAGTTATAATAGTCGAGAAAATAAGTGTTTCCGCTCCGAAGACTAAAGAAATGAGTGTTTTTCTTAAAAACATCAAGGCGGGAGACAGCGCCCTGATAGTTTTGAAGGAGCCGGGGAACGAGCTGAAAATGGCTATCAGGAATATGCCGAAAGTGACGGCGGTTGACGTTAACAGCCTTAATACATACGATGTTCTGTATTACAGGAAACTTGTTGTGGACAGTGAAAGCGTCAGTGAAATCGAAAAAAAGTTTAATTGATTCAGAAGAGGGTTGAAATGAAAGATCCGTATAAAATTATAAAGAATCCCGTGATAACGGAAAAAGGTTCCGCGCAGGGGGAACAGGGCAAATATTACTTTAGCGTCGAAAAAACCGCCAATAAATTCGAGATAAAACAGGCGGTTGAAAAGATGTTTAAAGTTAAAGTTGTCGGCGTAAACAAAATGAAAGTGCGCGGCAAACAGAAGAGGGTCAGGTATAAACAGGGTCTTACATCCGATTGGGTAAAAGCGATTGTTACTCTTAAGGAAGGCGACAAAATCGAATTCGTATAAAGATTGATGAGGTGATAGAGAAATGGCTATAAAGAAATTCAGACCTATTACGCCCGGAACAAGGTTTATGACGGTTTCCGCTTCCGACGACATAACGAGGAAGAAACCGGAGAGAAGCCTGCTTTCGGCGGTAAAGAAAACCGGCGGCAGAAACAACACAGGTTCTATTTCGGTCCGTCACCACGGCGGCGGACACAAAAGGATGTACCGTTTTATCGACTTTAAAAGAGACAAGGACGGCGTTCCCGCCAAAGTTGTTTCTATCGAGTACGATCCTAACAGGTCAACGAGGATCGCTTTGGTTGTTTATAAAGACGGGGAAAAGAGATATATCGTCGCTCCGAACGGGCTGAAAGTAAACGATGAGGTTATGTCCGGTCCTAACGCCGAAATACAGATAGGCAACTGCCTGTCTTTAAAGGATATTCCTCTGGGGATGAACATCCATAACATTGAACTTAAGGAACATTGCGGAGGCAAGCTGGTCAGGAGCGCTGGCGGCAGCGCCGAACTTATGGCCAAGGAAAGCGGTTTTGCCCATATAAAACTTCCTTCGGGAGAAGTCAGGTTGATACCGCTCAGCTGCAGGGCGACCATAGGACAACTTTCGAACATAGAACATTCCAATTTGACTATCGGCAAAGCGGGCCGTTCCAGATGGCTTGGTATCCGTCCGACGGTAAGAGGTGTCGCGATGAATCCCGTGGATCACCCGCACGGCGGCGGAGAGGGTAAAGCGCCTCAGGGAAATCCCCATCCGGTAAGCCCCTGGGGAATGCCGACAAAAGGATATAAAACCCGTTCTAAAAGAAAAGATTCCTGGTATATTGTGAAACCAAGGAAAAAGAAGTAAAAATGGAGATAGGATAAATGGCTAGATCACTGAAAAAAGGACCTTATGTAGAAGACAAATTGATGGATAAGGTTACTAAAGTTAGAAGGACCGGAGACAGGAAACCGATTAAAACTTGGTCGAGAAGGTCGGTTATCACACCCGAATTTGTGGGTATTACATTTTCCGTACACAACGGAAAGAAGTTTCTCCCGGTTTTTGTGACTGAAAATATGGTGGGTCATAAACTCGGCGAGTTTGCCCCGACCAGGGTATTTAAAAAGCACGGCGGCGAAAAAGGCACTGCCGAATTGAAGGAAGGAATGGCTCCTGTTGTAGCGGGCGGGGCGGCCCCTGCGGCGGGCACCGGAACTACGCCTGCGGCGGCTCCCGCGGCATCGGGTAAAGACGCGGCCCCTGCGGCGGATGCAGGACAAAAAACAAAAAAATAGCCGGGCAATAATAAGGGAGTTTTTATAAATGGAAGCTAAAGCTGTAACAAGATATGTCAGGGTTTCTGTCAGGAAGGCAAAGCCTTTACTTGACATTATTAGGGGACAAAAGGCTGAAAAAGCTATCACGGACCTTGCTTTTTCGGCTAAAAAAGCCGCCAAAATAATAGAAAAAACGCTTAAATCGGCGATTGCCAATCTTAAATCGAAAGAAGAAAAATCCGCCGATAAGGAAATTTATATCAAAGAAGCATATGCGACCGAAGGACCGATTCTGAGGAGATTTATACCGAGAGCTCACGGCCGGGCGACAAGAATCCGCAAGCGTACCAGCCATATATATATTACCGTTGCTTCCAGAGAAGGCGCGCCTTCTGATGGCGGGACAAAAGAAAAAGTTAAAAAACAAAATCGAAATAAAAAGAAGTAATTCTGGGAGGTAAGTGTGGGACAAAAAGTAAACCCCATAGGTTTCAGGGTCATGGTTACTAAAGATTGGCGTTCCAAATGGTACGCCGACAAGAGAAAATTCAAGGAATACCTTAAAGAAGATATCGGGATAAGGGATTATATAAAAGGGAAACTGGCTTTTGCCGGTATTCCCCGCATTGACATAGAAAGAAGCGGAAACGTCGTCACGGTTGCCCTGCACGCGGCGCGCCCGGGTCTTGTTATAGGAAGAAAAGGCGCGGAAATCGACAAACTGAAAGAACAGCTTACCTCCATCACGAAAAAAGAAGTGAAGGTGGAAATAAAAGAAGTGAAAAATCCGGAAACGAATTCACAGCTTGTCGCGGAAAACATAGCGGGACAGATAGAAAAAAGGATATCCCATAAGAGGGCTATGAAAAAAGCGGTAAGCCTTGCTATGGACAGCAACGCCGAAGGCATAAAGATACTTTGCTCGGGCAGGCTCGGCGGCAATGAAATCGCGCGGTCAGAAGGTTATAAAGAAGGTAAGATTCCTCTTCACACGCTGAGGTCGGATATCGATTACGGTTTTGCGGAAGCCCGGACGACATACGGCGCTATCGGCGTGAAAGTCTGGATATGCAAGGGAGAAAAAGAGGTTTCCGGGAAAAATAAGGAGGCAAAAAATGCCGTTAATGCCTAAAAGAGTCAAACACAGGAAAATGCAAAAAGGCAAAATGAAAGGCATCTCCAAAGGCGGGAATGAAATAAACTTCGGGGAATACGGCGTTCAGGCGCTGGAACGGGCCTGGATTTCGAATATTCATATAGAAGCTTCGAGAGTCGCTCTTACAAGGTTTGTGAAAAGAAAGGGAAAAGTGTGGATTCGCATATTTCCCGACAAACCCATAACCACAAAACCCGCGGAAGTAAGAATGGGTAAAGGTAAAGGCGCTGTTGAGGGCTGGGTATGCCGCGTTGGTCCGGGAAAAGTTCTTTTTGAAATAGAAGGTGTCAATGAGGCGACGGCGCAGGAAGCAATGAGGTTGGCCGCCAGCAAACTGCCGATAAAAACAAGATTTATCGCGAGACGGGCATTGTAAATAATTTTAATGGGGTAAACGATGAAATCTAAAGAGATAAGGGAATTGACCGAAGAGGAACTTGAGAAAAAATTGTCCGAGTCGCGGGAAGAACTTTTTAACCTGCGGGTTCAGTCGAAACTCGGGCAGATAGAAAAGCCTGACAGGATTAAGCATATAAAAAGGGATATAGCGCGCATGCTTACCATAAAAAAAGAACCTGCGGGGAAAACGAGGGGAACTAATTGATGAAAAAAAAGGCAGAAAGGCCGCGTCGGAAAACACGGATTGGCGAGGTAATCAGCGATAAAATGGCAAAAACGGTCGTTGTTAAGGTTACAAGGACGCTCCGTCATCCCGAGTACGAAAAGGTTATAAGGAAACACAAGAAATATTACGCGCATGACGAAAAACAGGAAGCGAAAATCGGCGATACAGTTAAGATAGTGGAAACTTTGCCGCTCAGCAAACTGAAAAGGTGGCGTGTTTCCGAAGTCCTGAAGAAGGCGGTTATCGAAGGGCAGTAATATCCGTCCCGGCGCGTGTATGGGAACGGACGGTTTTTCCGATAATAAAATTGTGGAGTAAAACTATGATTCAGATGAATTCAATATTAGATGTGGCGGATAACACCGGAGCAAAAAGAATCGGGTGCATTAAGGTTTTGGGCGGCTCCAAACGCAGGTACGCGAACATAGGGGACGTGATAGTGGCTTCCGTGAAAGAGTCTATTCCCGGCGCCGCCGTTAAAAAAGGAGAAATCATAAAAGCCGTTATCGTGAGGACAAAAAAAGGCGTTGAGCGAAAGGACGGTTCCGTCCTCAGGTTCGATTCGAACGCCGCGGTGATTATAGATGACCAGAAAAATCCGCGGGGAACCAGAATTTTCGGGCCCATCGCGAGAGAACTGAGAGAAAAAAATTATATGAAGATCGTTTCACTGGCACCTGAGGTGCTGTAGAAAGGGATACCGGGAGTAATACAAATGGCTGGATTACATGTTAAGAAAAATGATGTTGTGCAGGTTGTGTCGGGCGCGAACAGAGGCAAAACCGGAAAAGTGCTGAGAGCGTTACACGATAGCGGGCGGGTTATCGTGGAAGGTTTGAATTTCAGGAAAAAGCACACCAAGCCGTCGAGAGATAACCAGCAGGGCGGTATAGTGCAGAAAGAAGGCTCGATAAGCGTTTCCAACGTGCTGTTGTATTGTCCCTCCTGTAAAAAGGGAGTCAAGACTAAGCATGAGGTGAGGAAAGACGGCACAAAAACACGGGTCTGCAGAAAATGCGGAGAAGTTTTCGATAAAGCATAACGGAGATAAGTATGGCAAGATTAAAAGAGCAATATAAAAAAGAGATAATGCCTCATTTGAAAAATAAGTTCGGTTATAAGAACACGCTTCAGGTTCCGAAAATCGAGAAGATTGTCGTCAATATGGGGATTGGAGAAGGCACGAAGGATAAAAAGGTTGTCCAGGATGCCGCGGACGAACTGGCGCTTATCACGGGACAGAAACCCATGCTCACAAAATCAAAAAAGAGCATAGCCGGTTTTAAACTTCGCAAAGACATCCCGATAGGCTGTAAGGTTACGCTCAGGGGTAATATGATGTATGAATTTTTGGACAGGCTTATAAATGTGGCTTTGCCGAGAGTAAGGGATTTCAGGGGAGTGCCGCTGGAATCATTCGACGGAATGGGAAATTATACGTTCGGAATCAAGGAACAGCTTATATTTCCCGAAGTTAATCCGGATAAAGTAACGAGAGTTCAGGGGATGGACATAACTTTCGTGACAACGGCAAAAAAAGATGAAGAGGCTAAAGAATTGCTTCTGGCATTTGGTATGCCCTTCAGCAAAGGCAAGTAAACGAAGGAGAATTTCTGTGGCAAAGAAGTGTAAAATCGAAAGCGCGAAAAGGAAACCGAAATTCAAAGTCAGGCAACATTTTCGCTGCAGCCGTTGCGGCAGGCCGCGCGGTTACATGCGCAAATTTGGAATATGCAGGATCTGTTTCAGGGAACTTGCCGGACAGGGCATTATTCCCGGCGTGACGAAATCCAGCTGGTAAATTTGTTAATATTTTTGAGTAATAATAAGGAGAGAATGTATGTCTTTTAGCGATCCTATTGCAGATATGCTGACCCGCGTCAGAAACGCGAATAAAGCACGGAAAGAAAGCGTTGATATCCCCGCGTCAAAGCTTAAATTGGAATTGGCGAGGGTGATGAAAGAACAGGGGTTTGTAAAAACTTTTAAAGCGCTTGACGATAAAAAACAGGGAATCATCCGGATTTTCCTTAAATATACTTCCGAAGGCAAACCGGTTATCGTTGGTCTTAAAAGGGTAAGCAAACCGGGTTTGAGGAAATACAGCAGTATCGCGAAAATACCGAGAGTTTATCAGGGTATCGGGGTCGCGGTGCTTTCTACCTCAAAAGGGATTATGACCGATGAAGAGGCCAGGAAAGCGAATATAGGGGGAGAAGTCCTCTGTTATATCTGGTAAAGGCTCAATACTTATTTAATAAAGAAGGAGAAACAGATGTCGAGGGTAGGCAAAAAGCCGATAGAGATTCCGGGCGGTATCAGCGTTGAAGTCAAAGGCAGACAGGTTATCGTTAAAGGCGCGAAAGGCTCTTTAACGTATGACGTGTCCGAAGGTGTGGAAATAAAAGTCGAAGACAAAAAAGTTCTGATCGCGAGAAAATCGGATTCGAGACAGGGCCGGGCTTTGCACGGACTTACGCGCGCCATTATAGCTAATATGATTAAAGGCCTGGTGCAGGGTTATAAAAAAGTTCTGGAGATAAGCGGTGTAGGTTACAGGGCGGCCCTGCAGGGGAAGGTCCTGAACCTTCAGCTTGGTTTTTCTCATCCTATCAATTATAAAGCTCCGGACGGCGTGGATGTGAAAGTGGAAAAAAATCTTATCACCGTTTCCGGACCGGACAAACATGCGGTCGGGCAGGCCGCCGCGACTATAAGGGATTTCTCGCCCGCGGAGCCGTATCAGGGCAAGGGAATAAAATATCAGGATGAGCATGTCAGAAGAAAAGCCGGCAAGACGGTAAAATA
>JAQUNG010000070.1 GCA_028717725.1 bacterium
GTCAGAAGGCGCGCCTTGCCGCCGCATTCGTCAAACTCTTTTTCCGAAGAAGAATCCCAAACCACACCGCTGCCCGTGCCGTATTCCGCCGTTCTTTTCTTCTTATCTATGAGCAATGTCCTTATCGCGACATTAAAAACAGACTTTTTCCCGGGTTCTACAAAACCCATGGAACCCGTATATATCTTCCTAGGGGTTTTTTCAAGACTCTCTATAATTGTCATCGTTCTCGCCTTCGGAGCTCCTGTAACCGAAGCGGACGGGAACATGGCTTTAAAAATTCCGGATATAGGAGAATTTACTTTAGATATCACAGAGGAAGTCATCTGCCACACATAAGGATATTTTTCCAATTTAAACAGTTCCCCGGCCCTGACAGAGCCGTACTCCGCTATACGGCCCATATCGTTTCTCATCATATCCACAATCATAATGTTTTCCGCGCGTTCTTTGCTGGAATTCAAAAGCTCATCGGCCTCTTTTTTATCCTGAGCGCAATAAAGCCCCCTCGGGGCAGTTCCTTTCATGGGCCTGGCAATAAGTTCTCTTCCTTTGAGGCTAAAAAACAATTCGGGCGAAAAGGAACAGACCGCCCATTCATCTGTTTCTATGAAAGCCGAATAAGGAGGTGTGCTTTCCGCAGCGATGCCGCTGAAAAAATTATAAGCATCAAAGGGAAAATCGCTTTTCAGCCGGTAACTGAAATTTACTTGGTAGGTATCCCCTTTTTCGATAAATCCCTTTACTACGTCCAATGCTTCTTTGTATTGCCGTCGGGTAATATCCGCTTTCCAATTCGGTTTTGCGTCGGCATGCGGAGTACCGTCAGGCAGAGAACTAAGAATTTCCGGGTTTTCATAAATACCGAACCACAAAAGAGGAAACTTGCCGGCTTTTTTGGTCTTTAAAGCTTTGTCAAACGCCGGCGCGGCTTCATAAGAAAGAAAACCCGCGGCATAGCGCTTTTTCCGCCCGGTTTCTTCTTCCACCATCCTCAAAGCCGGAACAACTTGGTTTATACCATCGGCAGATACTATTTTTGTGGGATTGTCAAATTTGAGAAACAGTTTTCTTTCCGCATCAAAAAATATTACAGCAGGTATATTCAATAGTTTATTTCTTTCCTGATCTCCGGATCTTTTTGCCGCCCGGCGCGGAACCTATCGCCTTAATAAAGCACCAAGTCAGTCCGCCGAACACCAGAAACCCTATAATGGCAAGTATAACCATTGATGTAGCGGACAAAGCCATCTCTTTTTTAACCGCTTTTTCAGCATGCATGGTAATGAACGCAAGCGATATGCCAAGCGAAAAACCAACACAGAAAGTGCTTAAAGCCGCGCTGGAGCGCAGCCAGAAACTGGGATTTTTATTCGATTTTTCGCATTTAAAAACTTTACTGCCGCTTACAATAAGCAACGCCGCCGAAACGACCGCAGATATCACACACAATAAAAGAACCTGTGTTCCCTTTGTATCAGAAGAACCGCCGGCATTTTTTAAGCAAACGATTCTTACAAAAGCAATAAGCGCCAATACGACCATAAAAAAGACAGCGGAAAATATTTTTTTTCCGAGCATCGCGTGTTCGGTTTTTCCTAAATATATATTCTGTTTATGGTCCTTTTTCCTTTTAACGTGTTCCTTGTAAGTAAGAACAAGCGATACCGCAGGGACTATCAAAGCTATGGAAAGCCCCACAATAGCAGCGAAAGAAATACTTCCGTCCGCATCGTGAAAAAGCCCGGATCCTTTTGTAATATCGTCAAATAAACTCCAGATAAATAATGCCGACAATATTACGGGAATAACAACTCTTATAATAATATCCCACCAGATGCCTATACTCCAGTCACTTCGCTCATTCGCATGTTCGCGCAAAACACCGGTATTGAAAAGCCATCCCAAGATGAGACATTCCAGAAGCCCCAAAAGAGCGATTCCCCACGTCCCGTTTATTATTCCATCTATAATGCCGACCCAGTTAAGACCTCCGTTTGTGCAGTAGATAATGCCTACTAACAATCCCACCAAACTCATAACTATAAGAACTCGGGACCTTTTCCACCCGGTTTTATCGACAATACTCGCAAGAACGGTTTCCGTGATAGAAAAAGCTGAATCCAGTCCCAGTGTTATAAGCGTGATAAAAAATACAGCGCTGAACCACGCAGAGTAAGGCAGTTGAGCCAAAGCGTACGGAAAAGCAACAAACGCAAGAGAAGGCCCTTCTTTTGCCACTTCCGCCACAGGCACCGGATTCCCGGACATTTGAGTCGCGTAAGCCATTCCGCCCAAAGTCGCAAATACGGCAAGCCCACATATAAAACTTGTCCCGAAATCAGCAAGTCCGATTATAGCCGCGTTATTGTTAATATCGCTTTTTCTGTGTAGAAAACTTGCATATGTAACCATCACTCCAAACGCCAAACTCATGGAGAAAAACACCTGTCCGAAAGCCCATTTCCATGTAGCCGGTTCAGCTAAACGGCTCCAGTCGGGTTCCAAGTAATAAGCAATACCTTTAACAGCTCCGGGTAACGTCAGTCCTCTTACGGCAAGTATGGCAAGCATAATCCATGGCAGGGGCACAGTCAACCACACCACCTTACCCACAAGATTAACACCCTTAAAAATACATAAATACATCGCAATCCAGCTTATGACAAGAGTAAGAACAATATTTACTCTGATATTTCCCAAAGAAAGGCTTTCATGGTAACCCAGATAAGAGTCAAAGAAGAAACTTGTCGCTTTTTTCACTCCGGCAATGTTTTCTCCCGCCCACGGAAGATGCCCGCCGTCAAATATGCCTTTTACGCTGAACCACAAAAAATTGAAACAGTAGGCAAGGATAACGGGATAATACGTAATAATCACAAAACCGAGTAATACCCCCCACCAACCCACAGTTTCAAAATGCCTGTTTGCCTGAGCAAAAGCGTCCGGTGCGGCTTTTTGAAATTTATGCCCTATGGAAAACTCTAAAATCATCAGCGGTATTCCTATGACAAACATGGCCAGTATATAAGGTATAAGAAACGCTCCCCCTCCGTATGAATAAAGTTTGTAAGGAAAACCCCAGAGATTCCCGAGCCCGACCGCGGAACCCACCGCGGCAAGCACAAAACCCGCCCTGCTTCCCCAGTTTTCCCTTACTTCTTCTCTGATTTCCGGTTTTGAATACTTCATTCATAAACTCCTTTATTCTCGAGCTGTTTACATTTTTAAAAAGAATTATAGATTATTCCAATTATACTGACAATGATTTTCCAGATTTAAACCTAGGAAAGCAAAATCCGTTTTTCTTTTACAACAGGTACCCCATCAGGAGAATAAGTAAATATTTCTCACTCTCTTTTTAGACCCCGTATCTTAATTTTTCGGAGCAAAATGGCAGGGGACATTCTCATATCCCTCCTTACCTCCACTGATTTGTTTCCGGAAACAGAAACAAATCAAAGCAATGGGAACTCCGATTCAGTCGCTGAGAAAAACATTCAGCTCCCGAATCCGTTCGAAACACTTCCTTATTCTCCCTGATCTATGTAGAAACCTGAAGCGGATTAGGAAATGGATTTTAAGGGGTGTTTTTTTGTGAGCGGCCACGCCCTGCCTGCCGGCAGGCAGGGTGCCCGAAGGGCGAGCGAACCCTCCACAATGCATCGGCAGGCAAGCAAAAAAGTCAAGCGCGGAAAGACTCGGGGGGACTTTCAGACGTCCCCGAAAAACCTATTCCCTGACCAGCGTCTCTTTCAGTCCCCTATAATCAGATATAAACAATCAGAATTTATTGATTGGCGGTTTAAAGACTGCTATATTTATCTTATGGAAAACGTAACCGGATATATAAATGAGCTTATCTTTGCGTCCGAATTAACTTACCATGCAATATTTCTCAGGCTTACTTTAGCTGTTATTGCCGGCGGACTGATAGGGCAAAACCGCGAGCGCCACTTTAAGCCGGCCGGATTGAGGACTCACATAATAATCTGTACCGGCGCAACACTCCTTATGATTCTTTCAATCTATCTCCCCTCAAAAACCGGCGGTGACCCCGGCAGAATCGCCGCTCAGGTTGTAACGGGTATAGGGTTTTTGGGAGCCGGAGCCATATTCCGGCTCGGCTTCAACGTAAGAGGGCTTACAAGCGCTGCCAGCATATGGACAACCGCAGCCATCGGGTTAACTATAGGTGCGGGAATGTACGCGGCAAGCGTTTTCGCGGCAACAATAATACTCTTAACACTAAATGTTTTAAACATCATAGAATTGAAATTTTTCCGCTACAGAACCTCGAAAATATTAAGCGTGACGGCGGATAAGTACTCGGGCGCTGTGAGTAAAATAATAGATTGTCTTGAAAAAAAAGATGTGGAATTGAAGGACATCAGCATTGAGGAAGATATTGAAACAGGCAAAATTGAATTGAAATCCGTCGTTTATATCCTTAAGCGAGAAGGGACAAGAAAATTTTTCGAAGGTCTGCGGGATATAGAAGGGATAAAAAAGATTTCTCTCGAATGAGGATTCCTATTTTCCCCGCTGTTTTAAAAGCCAATCCAATACTTTTGTGTTTTTAAATGTCACCGCCCACGAATCATGTTCCCCCCCAGGATACTCGGTGTACCTGGGTTTCCCGCCGGCTTTCCTGACGGCATCTATCATACTCCGGGATCTTCTTGCTGAAACAATATCGTCAAGCTCGCCGTGAAACGCCCATATCGGGATTTTCGCCAAAGCCTTAGCTTTCGAAATATCGCCCCCTCCGCATATAGGGATGGCGGCGGCAAAATATCGAGGGCGGCGTTCAATAACATCCCAAACGGCAAAACCGCCCATTGATAAACCTATGACATAAATTCTTTTCGTGTCCACCGGATTTTTTTTCACCGTATCGTCCAGAAGCTCCAAAGCAAGTCCCAGAGCGTTTGTGGGTTTCCCTGTCATTCTATGGGATTTCTTCGAATACGATATATCGACCCATTCATCCCGCCTGGAACATTGCGGAGCCAGTATAAAAAGGTGTTTCCCCCGTGATTTACTGTAACCGATCATTTCTTTTATGCCATAGGACATCTGGCTGAAATTATCAGACCCTCTTTCAAGAGAACCGTGAAAAAACAGGATCAGGGGATATTTTCTTTTTATTTTTAACGCGGGAGGCATATAAATCCTGTACGGAATTTTTTTACCGCGCGCGTTCCTGAAAATACGCGCTTGGGTTTCGCTCCCGATTCTCGTGTATAAAAAGAGCGCCGGACACAATAAAAGCGCCGTTAAAAAGAAATTTTCCGGTGACATAATATTCCCTTCCGCTGCATGAAATTTTAAGACAATATCCAATAAGAGATAGGATTATACGGTTTTCCCCGAATATTGCAATCGATATTTTATCGATAAGCCAAAATTTAAATTGTATTTTGCCTTTTTGTCCATTTTAAAAAATATATTTTTCCCTTTTTATAATGCTTGTATACCATAATTCCGTAAACAACCGATAATCCACCGGCGTTGGATAACCATATCCATGGCGTGCCCCAAGATATACCGTTAAAAGCAATATCCGACAGGGGCCACAGAAATTTTGTGGGAAAAAACTCTTTTGAATGCGTCGGGATATCCAAAAGTATATGAAAAATCCACGCTAACATGGTAAATGCGATGAGTTTATTAAATTTCCATACTATAAACACAGTTATTAAAGCTATCACAAGGCTATGAGACCAGTCATAGGAGATAAATGTCCATGTCGGAATAACCGCAGGATCCGGTTTCCCGAATTGGAAAGACCCGTTCGTAATATTTATCACTGTCAATATTCCGAATGAAACCAGGTCGGGAAAAACCCCGAAAAAACAGGCCAACCACCCCAAACCTCTACGGCCAAAAAGAGCGTAACCCCAAAGACCGTGGCTGAAAATATCCAAAATTCAACTCCCCAGCAAAAGCTCTCTTTCCCTAAGACTCTCAATATATGACATTAATTTCCTTTTCAACATCTCCGTGCAAAGCGCTTCTAAAACCAAATAATTTATCGTTGTCCAATCTGCGCCGGACACACAAAATCCAATCCCGCATTGAGAAACAAAGGGGAACGGGGAGAAATCTCAACACGCGGGAAAAACAGTCATGCCGGTTTGCCATAAGTAGTATTCTTGCCGGACAGAATACCTAATTAACATGCGGCAATCAGAGCAGCTTATTAATCTCTCTTCTAAAAGCATCTTCGCTCATATAACCTACATGAGTTTTTGCGACACCGCCGCTTTTATCGATAAATATTGTATGGGGAATGGAGAGGACCTGGTATTTTGCCGAAAGCTCTCCTGAATCAAGATAAACCCGATAATTAATATTATTTTCTTTAACAAAATTATTTATTCTGTAAGTACTTGTTTTGTCAACCGCAACAGCAATAATTTCAAGCCCTTTATCTTTATATTGTCTGTAAAGATTTATAAACCCGGGAACTTCCTGTTTGCACGGGGGGCACCACGTGGCAAAAAAATCGAGTATAATAACCTTTCCCCTGTTCTCCGCAAACAGCCTGTCAAGAGCTTTTTCATCGATTGTCTCAACTTTACCAACCAAGGAAGAATCGCTTTGGTATTCTTCTTTGCCGGCCGGCGATATCCCTCTGTCGCAAGAAAATCCGACAAAAGCAATATTCACGATAAATACCAATAAAAATATTTTCTTCATAAAATACCCCTAGAATTTGTTTTTTTAGAAAACACAAACTGCCGCGGACTGTAAACTTGATATGATTTTTATTCTTTAATATGTTTCCTTGCATCCGGAACCGGGAAAACTGCGTAGTAATCGGAACCGTCATGCCCGTTAGACACAAACTTTGCACAGCTTCCTTTTTTCTTTGTTCCCCGAAAAGCTGTCTTGGAAAGGTGGACTTCTTTACATCTCCATCTCATATGGTTTTCCCTCCCTTAATTTGAATAAAAATAAAAAACCCCGATATTTATCGGGGTCCTACATCATATATACTGAAAATAAATACGGTATTTTAATAAGCCTGCCTTTTTCACATAGAAGCTGTGCTATCAAAACAACTCCTTTTTTGGAAATAATATACCCGGACGATATATGTAAGTCAAGCAATAATTAAAAAGCCGGTTTGACTTAATGAAACATCCCCCCTAAATATAAAATCTGCGATGAATAAAGAAAAACAAAGAACTGTGATTACTTTTACGGATCAGAACAATACGTCTTTTAATATGGCAGGGGGCATGCCGGACTCATCCGAACATCCATCGATAGGCATAATACAATTCGCGGCAAAGGGAAAAACCACCGGACAAGTCTCAAAATCATGCCTATCTGAAAATAAATCCCGAAAACATGCTTTTGAAAGATGTATAGAAGTTGCTTGAAAAAAACTGGAAGATAAAACCAAATAATTATTTTATAACCGTTTTGGCTGGAATAACGGCTTTTTTGGGGATAACAACTATGCCTTCTCTGATAAGATACTGCTCTTCTTCCCTGTTTTCCGCTCCGTCTTTGGGATTGATGACCACCCCGTCTCCTATCCTTGCATTTTTATCGATAATAGCCCTGTTAATCCTGCATTTCCGCCCAATTCCGATTTCGGGAAGTTTTCTCCTGCGGGCTTCTTTTTTATCCACCTCTCTTTCATAAAAATCCTGCCCCATAAGTATTGAATTAGTTATATGACTGCCGGCTTTAACAGTGCTTCTGATCCCGATAACGCAATTTGATATCTTAGATTTGCTGATTATGGCTCCTTCCGCCAAAATGGATTTTTCTATAAAACTGCTCTCTATCATCATCGGGGGAAGAAATCTTGGATGCGTGTAAACCGGATGGCTGGGATCATAAAGGCTAAAATCGGAGGAAGCGTTCGCGAGATTAAGGTTAGCATCATAGAACGAACGTATTGTTCCTATGTCTTCCCAATAACCTGTATACGGATACGCGAACACCTTATATTTCCCTATCGAATTCGGTATAATATGTTTCCCGAAATCCTCTTCTCTCCCCTCAAGAACACGCCTTAACGCTTCATTCCTGAATATATATATTCCCATTGACGCAAGATACGCGCAGGAAGTATTTTTCTCACCGAATAAACGCACCGTTGACTGTTCCGATTTGAATTCTTCAAATGCCTCTTTTGTTGAAGGTTTTTCTGTGAATTTTTCAATGCGGAAATTATCGCCTGTCTTCATTATCCCAAGGCCGGCTGCTTTATCCTTGGAAACCGGTTTCACGGCAATTGTTATATCTGCCTTCTTTTCGACATGGAACATCAACATCCTGTGAAGCTTCATCATATAAAGCTGATCCCCGGAAAGGATAATATAATGTTTTACCGAAGGATCGTCGAAGTGGGAAAGGTTTTGCCTGACTGCATCGGCAGTGCCCTGATACCATGTTGTATTTGTCAATGTCTGCTCGGCGGAAAGAATCTCTATATAACCATGATTGAACGAATCAAATTTATAACTTTGGAAAATATGCCTGTGCAGAGAGGCTGTGTTGAACTGAGTTAAAATAAATATTTTCGTAATATCGGAATTGATACAATTGCTTATCGGTATATCGACAAGCCTGTACTTGCCGGCTATCGGAACCGCCGGTTTAGCCCTGTATTTCGTAAGAGGGTAAAGCCTTTTACCAACTCCGCCGCCAAGGATTATTGCCGCTACATTTTGCATTTAAATTACGCAATCCTTTATAATGTTTTTCAGGGTCTCCCCCGACTTTCTTAGGAGAACCTGTTCTTTCTCATCCAGTTTGATTTTCAGCACTTCCTTGACGCCGCTTCTTCCTACAACCGACGGAAGACCCATATAAACATCGCTGACACCGTAATAATCCTCAACCAAAGTTGAAACAGGCAGAATGGAACGCGCGTCATGAATTATGGACTGAACTATTTTAACCAAAGCCAATCCTATCCCGTATGAAGTCTCGCCCTTTTTCTCTATAATTTTATAAGCGGAATCCCTGACCTCGCAAAAAATGCCGTGCAACTCTTTTTCCCTGTCACAACAATCCCTTCTCTCGCAAATGGGGCAATACTCTCTAAAATACATGCCGCCTATCATCGCTTTGCTCCACACGGCGAATTCAGTATCCCCATGCTCTCCCAGAATGTAAGCGTGAATATTTCTGGCATCGACATTACAGTGCCTG
>JAQUNG010000071.1 GCA_028717725.1 bacterium
AATCTGCCGGTTCGTTCATGTTCGTCTTTGGCTTCTTCGAGTTGCTGTTTGGTAATCAATCCTCTTTCAACCAAAAGCTGTCCTAAAAAAATGCTGTCTGTAGTCATCCTTTACTTTCACCTCTTGCCAGTTTTGCTGAGTTTCTCAATAATCTCGCCCGGATCCTGCGAATATGCTATCAGGTCTTCATATCTGATAAGATTGGACCTATAAAGCTCATATAGGTGGGCGTCAAGCGTATGCATACCGAGTTTTTGCCCGGTTTGCAGGTCCGAAACAATTCTAAAAGTTTTCTTTTCCCTGATATGGGCCCTTATTGAATCGGTGGCAATCATGACTTCAAAAGCGGCAATCCTCCCTTTGCCATCCGCTTTCACCAACAACTGCTGGGATATAACAGCCTGAATAGACGCCGCAACCTGCTGTCTTATCTGCTCCTGTTGGTTTGCGGGAAAGGCGTTAATTATTCTATCCATGGTTCTAACGGCGCCCGTGGTATGTAAAGTGGCAAATACCAGGTGTCCGGTTTCCGCCGCTGTTATGGCGGCTTCCATCGTGGTTACATCACGCATTTCCCCCACCAGAACCACATCGGGATCCTGCCTCAGGGCCCTTCTCAAAGCCTCGGAAAAGGATGGAACATCTACCCCCACTTCTCTCTGCGTCACAACACAATTTCTATGCTTGTGATAATATTCAATAGGATCTTCAATCGTTATGATATGGGATTTTCTTTCACTATTAATAAAATCAATCATCGTGGCAAGCGTAGTTGTTTTGCCCGAACCCGTGGGGCCTGTCACCAAAACAAGTCCCCTGGGTTTATACAGAAGATCTTTAATGCCGGGCCCAAGCCCGATTTCTTCAAAAGTCATAAGCTTGGACGGTATTAACCTCAGGCTTAAAGCATATCTTCCCTTCTGGCGGTAAACACTTACTCTGAATCTTGCCTGTTCGCCGAATCCGAAACCGAAATCTGTCCCTCCTTCTTCTCTCACTCTCTGTATATGGACTTCGGAAGTTACAGCTTTCATAAGCCGTTCCGTATCCGCAGGGGTAAGTTTTTCACCCTCAATCGGACACAATTCCCCGTCTAACCTCAAAACAGGAGGAGAATCCACAGTTACATGAAGGTCAGAAGCATTTTCATCCACAACCAACTGAAGAAGATCTTTCATCTCATACATATTTTTACCCTCTTAAATTTACCTATTCAATATCCATCTGCGTAATGCGGAAAACTTCATCCAGAGTAGTAATCCCGCCTAAAACTTTTCTTATGCCGTCTTCTCTCAATGTCCTCATCCCTATTTCTCTCGCCTTCTGCCTTATAACACCGCTTGTGCATTTCTGATATATCATTTTTCTTATTTCATCATTAATAACCAGCAGTTCGTAAATTCCTATTCTACCCCTGTAACCGGTGTTGTTGCATTCGCCGCAACCGGAACCTTTATAAAATTTAACTTCTTTTATTTTTTCGGGATCCAGTTTTGCGGCGGCTAATTCATGTTCTCCGGGTTTATATTCCTGTTTGCACGCATCACATATTTTCCTAACCAGTCTTTGAGCTAAAATAGCCTGAATGGAAGAAGCGACAAGAAAGGGTTTCACACCCTGGTCTATAAGTCTTGTAATCGCGCCGGCGGCATCATTTGTGTGAAGCGTAGAAAACACCAAATGACCGGTTAAAGCCGCCTGAACCGCAATATTAGCCGTTTCAATATCCCTGATTTCACCTATCATTATAACATTCGGCGCTTGTCTTAATATCGACCTCAGCACATTTGCAAATGTAAGCCCTATATCCTCATTAACCTGAACCTGATTGATTCCGGATAACATATATTCAACGGGATCTTCAACCGTTATAATCTTTCTGTCCGGCCGGTTGATATAATTCAAAGCGCCGTATAAAGTAGTTGTTTTCCCGCTGCCGGTAGGACCGGTGATAAGCAATATCCCGTTCGGGAGGGCTATAAGATTTTCGAAAGTCTCCTGGTCATCGGCAAAAAACCCCAGTTCGGAAAGCCCCAAGAGAAGGCTTGATTTATCAAGCAATCTTAACACAACGCTCTCTCCGTGATTGGCCGGCAGAGACGAAACGCGCAAATCAATCTCTTTACCTATCAGGTTAATTTTTATCCTGCCGTCCTGGGGGAGCCGTTTTTCGGCTATGGACATATTAGACATAATCTTGATTCTTGAAATAATAGAACCCTGCAATCTTTTCGGGGGAGATTGCATTTCATGGAGAACACCGTCTATCCTGTAACGAACCCTGAATTTCCTCTCGAGGGGCTCGAGATGTATATCGCTCGACCTCATTTTAAACGCTTCTAAAATGAGCAGGCTCACAAGTTTTATAACCGGAGCTTCTTCCGCAACGCCTTCTTCCTCAACATTGCGTGTTTTCTCATCCAGAAAAGTTATATCCCCTTCGCTGAGTTCCGCAATCATTTTATCCACAGTTTCTTCGGTAACCCCATAATATTTATCGAGAGCCGCAAGGATTTCTTCTTTCGTGGCGACAACCCCCTCGATATTACACTTGAGAATAAAGCTCAAATTGTCAAATATATCCGCGTCTGTGGGTTCAGATAATGCAACGGTGATTGTATCGCCTTTTCTCTTTATCGGAATAATTTTATATTTCTTCGCGGTTTCAGGGGGAATTAACTTTATTATATCTTTGGGAATATCAATATCGCTTAGCTGGATAACATCCATTCCGAACTGCACAGCCAACGCTTTAAGGATATCAGCTTCTTTGCATAAACCGAGTTCAGAAAGGGATTCCTGAAAACTTTTTCCCGTTTTGGAGGAATGTTCTTTGGCCTTTTCAACTGATTCTTTATCAATAAGGCCGACATCCATCAGAATATTGGCAATATAATCACTTTGTTGTGCCATAAATATCCGTTAAAATCCCACACCCGGAAAAAATAAAGTCAAGAGCAATTAAAAAACTGTTACAAAAATGTAACATATCTTTTCTTTAAGTTCAACTAATACTATATTTTCAGATTGGGTTCCGCGCAGAAAGATGAATTCAAACCTCTTTTTATAATTTCAAATCCTATACCCGCAACCATCGCCGCGTTATCGGTGCACAAATCGAAAGAAGGAAAGAACAATTCCAGATTATTTTTTCTGCAATCAACCGAAAATTTTTCTCTCAGCCTGCTGTTACACGCGACACCGCCGCACAAGACTATCCTGTTTATCCCGTATTCTAGAGAGGCTTCGATAGTCCTGCCGGTGAGAACATCCACCACCGCTTCCTGAAAAGACGCCGCGACAGACGGAATATCCAATCCCGATTTCTCATTTTCCCTCACATAATACAGAACCGCCGTTTTTAACCCGCTGAAACTGAAAAAATAACGGTTTTTTTTCACCTTTGCCCTCGGGAAATCAATCAAAAAAGGATCCCCGGCGGAAGCAATTTTCTGTATTGCCGGCCCGCCCGGATATTCAAGCCCCAACAGCTTTGCGACTTTATCAAACGCCTCTCCCGCGGCATCATCAACCGTCGTGCCCAGTAACTCATATTTGTTTATATCTTCCGCTATACCCAGCAATGTATGTCCTCCGGAAACAAGAAGCCATATAAAAGGCATTTTTACGGCTGTCCCGGAAAGCAAATTCGCGTATATATGCGCATGCAGATGATTGATACCCGCAAGAGGTTTATTTATCGATTCGGCAAACCCTTCGGCAAAAGAAATACCTACCAACAAAGCTCCGATTAAACCCGGACCTTTTGTAACGGCTACGCCGTCTATATCCAAAATGCTTATACCCGCGGATTCTATAGCAATATTTACAATATTTTCTATGCTTTCAAGATGCGCTCTGCTGGCTATTTCGGGGACAATACCCCCAAATCGCTTATGTATATCGACTTGGGAAGAAATTACATTTGACAATATGTCTTTACCGTCGGAAACGACAGCCGCCGAAGTCTCATCGCACGATGTTTCAATGCCCAGTATTTTCACTTTTCGACCTTTATATTCACCATCTGAGAAGCAGGAACAATTTTTAGGTTATTGTATTTTATCACATCCAAATAAGAAATCAGAATTCTTAATGTTTGCTCGCGGTAATGGCCGATAGCCACCGCTTTACCGTTTTTTTTCGATAATTTTATTAAATCTTCAAAAGAGCTTTTTATGGCTTCGTCCTCTTTAATATTATCCAGAAAAATGTCCCTTTCCATAAAAGCGCAGCCGACTTCTTCCGCGACCTGACTCATAACGGAATTGCCTGAAGTGAGGCTATCGACAAAAAAAAGTCCGGCTCTGTCCGCCTGTTTCAACACTGTCTCTACAAGTTCTTTCGAAGCGCACACTTTTGACCCCATATGGTTATTTATCCCGGCGCAGAAAGGAACCGAATCAATGTTTTTTTTCAGAAGTTTTTCCGCTTCCCGTCTATCCATACCGCAAAAAAGCATGCCTTTTCCAGCGTCAATTGCCTTTGACTCCGGTTCCATCGGGCAATGCAGCATCACCTCAAACCCCATTGAATGTAATTTAACGGCGCTTTCCTCTGAATAACGCAGATGGGGCAGGACCGCGCAATTGATAGGTTCTTTTATCTTTTCGACTAAATAAAAATAATCCAAACTGTTTCCAAAATCGTCGATTATTATGGTTATGTAACCGGAATATACGCGGTTAAATCTCAGCATTCCCGCACTTTTGCCTTTTACCCGGATAATATATTTTTCAAAACATGCGGTTTTATCCGCGCATTCCGCATCTTTTGCCGCATAAATTTTGATATTCGATACATTAAATATATTTTTCAATCCGCTTTTTATTCTTTTTATGGAAGAGTCTTCCGAAGGCTTGATGAATATATCGACACAAATTCCCGTTTCATAAGCGCGGTCTTTGCAGAGTTTGACCTCATTGGCAACGGATTCGCGGTTCAGGCATGAAGAAATCTCTTCGGCGAGTTTTCCGTAATTTACTTCGGAAAGCACGGACACAGACCTTTTTTCTCTTGCGGAAAATAATTCTGTCGGCAAAAATAAAGCCGAGACAAATAAAGCAATTAGAGGAAAACGATACCACACGGCGTTAATCGGCGCTTTTTACACCGGCAAGAGACGCATCCGACAGCGTTTTGCCGAATATATCCATGGCTTTTAAAAGATCTATCGCTCTTTGAAGTTGCATATCCTGCACTTCTTCGTCTATTGAGTTTTTCCCGCTGTCGCTATCGATTTGTTCGGTCTGCTTCAGGGCTTTTTCCAGTTCGGCATATTTTTTTAAAGCAAGTTTTACTTCATCTTCATCAGAAATATCGACTTCGATATCGGGAGAAATACCGACTCCGTGTATTGTTGTTCCACTCGGAGTAAAATATTTCGCCGTGGTCAGCCTTATCGCGGAACCATCATTCAAAGGTATGACACTCTGAACAGAACCTTTGCCGAAGGTTTTTTCTCCTATTAAAATAGCTCTTTTATGGTCTTTAAGGGCGCCGGCGACAATCTCAGAGCCGCTTGCAGAACCGTTATTTATAATCACTACAATAGGATATTCCTTATGCGTCGTCCTCCCTTTCGCGTTAAATACCACGTTTTGAGAAGGCAGTTTGCCCTGTATGGAAACTATCACCTTTTCGTTTTCGATAAACCTATCGGCAACTTCGACTGCCGTCTGCAATAATCCACCCGGATTATTTCTCAAATCTATTATCAGCGATTTCATGCCTTTGCTTTCAAGGCTTGTCAATGCTTTTTCAAAATCCCGGCCGGTGTTTTCCTGGAACTGCACAATCTTGATATATCCTATATTATTTTCGAGTATTTTTGCGTTTTTAATGCTTTCAACCTTTATGATATCTCTTTCGATATCAAACTCCAAAACTTTTTGGTTCGCCCTTAATACGACAATATGCACTTTTGTGCCCGGCTTGCCCCTGAGCTTGCTGACAGCTTCCATCAACGTCATCTCTTTTGTGTTTTCACCGTCAATTTTAATTATTTTATCTCCGGTTCTCAGGCCAGCGCGTTCCGCCGGCGTTCCCTCCATCGGAGCAATAACCGTAAGTAAACCGTCTCTGATTGTTATTTCTATTCCGAGTCCGCCAAATTCACCGCCTGTTTCAACTTTCATCTCTTTGTACATCTCGGGTTCCATAAACTGACTGTGAGCGTCAAGTTCCGCTATAATTCCTTTCATAGCCCCGTAAACAAGCTTCTTTTGCTCCACGTCATCAACATAATCTTTTTCGACAATCGCAAAAACAACCGCAAGTTGTTCCATCTGTTTATATATATCATCGTCAGGTCTGGACGGAGTCTTTTCGCCGTCTAAAGCCGAATAAGACAGCGTTGCCACAACCAAGACAGCCGACATCAAAACAAATATTTTTTTCATTATGATCTCCTCATATGATCAATTATCTTTTCATTTTAATGACTTTTTTTGCTCCCTCGCATATATCTTGGGGAGTCATGCCGTATTTTTGCAAAAGTGATACGGGTTCGCCGGACTGACCGAAACAATCCCTTGTTCCTACCCTATAGACCGGCAACGGATGATTTTCGCTCAAAAATTCACAAACAGCTCCTCCCAATCCACCTATAACATTGTGTTCTTCGGCAGTTACGACACATCCGGTTTTTTCGGCGTATTTCATTATTATTTCTGTGTCAATAGGTTTTATTGTATGCATATCAATCACAGCAGCTTTCAAACCGTCTTTTGCCAGAATATCGGCGGCTTTCATGGCGGAATCCACCATTATCCCGCACGCAATAATAGTAACATCGCTCCCATCCTTCAATACATTGGCCTTTCCGACCCTGAATTCATTCCCGGAACCGGTGATTACAGGAACTTTCTCCCTCCCAAGCCTTATATAAAAAGGACCCGGAACCGCAACAGCCGACAAAACGGCCTGATAACTTTCATTAGCATCGCACGGAACCACTACTTTCATATTGGGCACAACCCTCATTATTGCGATATCTTCAAGACTTTGGTGGGAAGAACCGTCGGCCCCAACCGATATTCCGCCGTGCGACGCTACAATCTTTACATTAAGATTCGAATATGCCACGGTATTTCTTATCTGTTCCCAGGGCCTGCCCGTGGCAAACAGGGCAAAACTGCTGGCAAAAACAATTTTGCCACATGTCGAAAGGCCAGCCGCGATATCGATTAAATTCTGTTCGGCTACTCCCACATTGAAAAATCTATCGGGAAAATGTTTCCTGAATTTTGCGGTTTTTGTGGATGCGGATAAATCGGCATCAACAACAACAATATTTTCGTTGTTCTTTCCTGCTTCTACAAGCGCTTCGCCGTATGCATCTCTCGTCGCTTTTAATTCGGACATCGGTAACTCCTGAGAAAATCCTTTATGGTTTTATTTTTCCTAAAGCTTCTTTGATCTTTGCCAAAGCATCTTTTCCTTCTTCCGGGGTAGGCGCTTTCCCATGAAATTCAACAACGTTTTCCATAAAATAAACGCCTTTGCCTTTCACTGTCTTCGCGATTATAGCGGACGGTTTCCCGTCTTTAGAAGAACCGGCCCATTCCCAAGCGTCAAAAATTTCCGCAAAATCATGGCCGTCAATGCTTTTTATCTTCCAGCCAAAAGACAAAAATTTGTCTTCTATCGGATACGGATTCATCACCTCTTCAATTTTACCGTCGATTTGAAGCCCGTTATTATCAACCGCAATAGCCAGATTATCCAATTTATAATGAGCAGCCGCCATAGCCGCTTCCCAAACCTGCCCTTCCTGCAATTCTCCATCCCCAAGAAGAGCGTACACTTTGTAGTCCTTGGCGTCCAATTTGCCAGCAAGAGCCATCCCGACGGCGACAGACAAACCTTGTCCTAACGACCCTGTTGAAATATCTATACCGGGAACCTTTCTCATATCGGGATGTCCCTGTAAAATAGAACCGATTCGGCGCAGTCCCGGCAATTCTTTTTTGGAGAAAAACCCCATATCGCTTAAAATACTGTATATGGCCGGCGCCGCGTGGCCTTTGGACAATACAAACCTGTCTCTGTCTTTCCATACCGGTTTTTCAGGTTTTATATTCATAATACAATAATATAATACGGCAAGCAAATCCAGGGCGGAAAGAGATCCACCCGGGTGGCCTGACCCGGCTCTTGTTATCATTTCCACTATATCAAGCCTGAGTTCCGCCGCTTTTCTCTTTAAAAATTCTTCGTCGAATTTCACGTTCAAAACCTTTCTATTACCGTTTTATAATCTTTTTAAACCATTTTATGGTTTTCCCCAGGCCTTCTTCCAGACCTACAATCGGTTTCCAGCCCAATTCTCTTTCCGCTTTGGAGATGTCAGGCCTTCTTACCTTTGGATCATCCACGGGCAAATCTTTTTTGATAATATCGCTTTCCGAACAGGTTAATTCAATAACTTTGCGCGCAAAATCGATGACAGTCATCTCATCAGGATTGCCAAGGTTCACGGGATCATTCAGCGTTGAATTAGCAAGAAGAAACACTCCATGGATAAGATCTGAGACATAACAGAAACTTCTTGTCTGTCTGCCGCTCCCAAAAACGGTCAACGGAGCATTACGCAAAGCCTGGCAGATAAAAGCAGGAACCACTCTTCCGTCATTAATTCTCATTCTGGGACCATAGGTGTTAAATATCCTGATAATTTTAGTATCCATATTATGAGCCCTGTGATAGGCCATAACCATCGCTTCGCCAAAACGTTTTGCCTCATCATAGACTCCCCTGGGGCCTATGGGATTGACATTGCCCCAGTAAGTTTCGGGCTGAGGATTGACAAGCGGGTCTCCGTAAACCTCGGAAGTAGAAGCAAGCACATACCGCGCTTTTTTGTCTTTTGCCAAACCAAGCGTCTTATGGGTTCCGAGAGAGCCGACCTTCAATGTCTGTATGGGAAGTTCCACATAATCAATTGGAG
>JAQUNG010000072.1 GCA_028717725.1 bacterium
GGTTCCGGAAAATCAGCTTATGGCTATGAATACCGCAGGCGACAACGCCGGCATTCATATAGTTCAGAAAGGCGAAACACTCTGGAAAATATCGAATGAAAGTAAAATAAGCGTTGAAAAATTAATGAAGGCAAACAATATAACCGATGCCTCCAAGCTGATGGTCGGGTCAAAAATTGTTATACCTGCGCGATGAATTTGGATAAAACATTAATATTTATTGTTATTACGGCTCTTCTGGGGATGTGTATCGTTATGGTCTACAGCACAAGCGCCCTAACAGCGGAAAAACAGTGGAATGACGAATATTATTATTTAAAAAAACAGGCAGTGTGGATTATAGTGAGTGTTTTTGTTTTTCTCGCGATGAGCATGGTTAATTATAATTTTTGGAGAAAAATATCGTTGTTTCTGTTTTTGGGGACAATTACGCTGTTGTCTCTTGTCCTGATTCCCGGCGTAGGCAAGGTGGCCGGCGGAGCCAGACAGTGGCTTTCATTCGGACCTGTCAATATACAGCCTTCCGAGCTTGCCAAATTAACTGTCTTGATATTTGTCGCGGATATGCTTGATAAACAACAGGGCACGATCAAAGAATTCCGGAAAGGGTTTGTTCCTTCTTTCTCAGTTTTACTATTGGTATGCGGACTTGTCGGCGGGCCTGATTTGGGAACAGCCCTTCTTATAGCCGTGGTTATTTTCTCCATGCTTGTCGTAAGCGGAATTTCTTTTAAATATCTCCTGCTGAGCCTGATTTTTTCTTTTCCTCTGATAGTTGCTCTTATCAGAATGAAAATGTACAGGTTTAAAAGAATTCTTATTTTCCTCGACCCATGGTCGGATTCCCGGGGCTCGGGATGGCAATTAATTCAGTCATTTATTGCTCTCGGCTCCGGGGGCCTGGCCGGACAGGGACTAGGTAAAAGCATACAGAAAATGGGGTTTTTGCCCGAGGCACATACGGATTTTATTTTTTCTATTATAGGTGAGGAAATGGGTTTTTTGGGCGGGGCTCTTGTGATCATATGTTTTATAGCCTTCATACTGAGCGGTTTGAGAATAGCATGCAGATGCAGAAATTTTTTCGGTCATATTCTTGCCATGGGGATAGTTTTTACGGTAGGTTATCAGTCCATCATAAATATAGGCGTTGCCACCGGCTGCATGCCTGTTACGGGACTGCCTTTACCTATGATAAGTTACGGGGGGTCAAATCTCGTAGTCTGCATGGCTTTTGCCGGCATTTTATTCAATATTTCTACGGAGCAGGAGAAAGATATCAGAAGTAAGCTTAAAAACAGGCGGATTGTCAAGTTCGGGAGACATAAATAAAAAGGAGGTATTTTCATGAAAATCAAATTAGCCACATTCTGTTTGTTGAGGAATGTTATAAGGATATTCCAGAAAAAGATACCTCGTATTGACCATACCGACAGGTATTGTTTCTGAACAGAGAAGTTGCCGTTACACGAAAATCGTCATTTCAAAAAAGGCATTTTTTTCGGATGAAAAGAAAATCATTGACCGTTATGTTTTGCGGAGGAGGTACAGGCGGGCATATTTTTCCGCCGCTTGCCGTGGCCCAGAGATTAAAGGAGAAGCATGCTGACGCGAGGATTTTATTTCTGGGGAAAAAAGGGAAAATAGAAGAAACTCTCGCTGTTAAAAATAAATTTATTTTTTATGATATCCCGTGCTGCCAGTTTCCCGAAAAGAAAATCACCGATTTTTTTAGATTCCTTTTCAGGACACTTGCCGGAATAATAACATCGCTTAAGGTTGTGTTGAGAGAAAAACCGGACTTCATAATAGGTTCCGGCGGTTATGTCTCAATCCCCGGACTTGCCGCCGGTGTATTAACCGGGAAAAAAATATATCTTCTTGAGCAGAATGCCATACCCGGAAAAACCAATAAAACGTTTTCTTTTTTCGCGAAGAAAATTTTCGCGGGACTACCCCTGGACCAAACAACAGGATTATCCGCCAAATGGGTGCTTACGGGAAACCCGTTGAGGAAAACCCTTGAATTGATTTCCAGAGATGCGGCTTTGTCGTATTTCGGGCTGGATAAAAAGCTTTTTTGTATAGGTGTGATAGGCGGTTCTCAGGGAGCGTCAAAACTTAACGATATCATACCCGAATCGTTAAGTTTGATGAGAAATAAGGATAAGATACAGGTAATTCACATTGCCGGCGAAAAACATGAAAATGAAGCGAAAACTAAATACGCGAATTTTAAGATAAGAGCTAAAGTATCCGGTTTTATAAATGAAATCGAAAACTTTTATTCCGCCGCGGATGTCGTTATATCGAGATCTGGAGCTCTTGCCCTGTCCGAGATATCCCGCTACGGACTGCCGGCGCTATTGATCCCTTTTCCTTTTGCCGCGCAGGACCATCAGAAAATCAATGCGAGACTTGCGGCCGATACCGGTGCCGCATTCTGTCTCAGCGAGGAGGAAGCGATTCCTCCGAGAATAGCGGATCTGGCGGATAAGATATTGGATAACGAGGAGTTACGCGGAAAAATGCGAAAATCGTGGGAAAAATTTTATATACCGGAAAGCACGGATAAAATAATCCGGATAATAGAAAAAGACGCGGATGTCGGATAAAAAAACAATTAAAAAAGTCCATATGGTCGGTATAGGCGGAGCCGGCATGAGCCCACTTGCGGAAATTCTGATGTCCTCGGGAATTAAAGTCAGCGGTTCGGATGAAAAAGACAGCGATATCATAGTCCGGCTTAAAGAAAAAGGGGCAAAAATCGCCATAGGACACTCTCCGCAGAATATTACCGACGATGATTTTGTGGTGTATTCGAGCGCAGTATCCGATGGGAATGCGGAACTGCGGACGGCATTTAAAAAAAATATTCCCGTGCTGCACAGGTCGGATCTGCTGAAGATGCTTTCAGAAAATAAGAAAAGCATTTTTATTTCGGGATGCCACGGAAAAACTACAACCACAGCTCTCTTATCCGTGATTATGGAAGGTAAAAATCCGACCTGCGCCATAGGAGGTGAATTAATCGGTCATTCCTTCCGGAGCGGGGTAAAAGGCAGTGGAAACATTTTTATAGCGGAAGCCGATGAGAGCGACGGAACTTTTATAAAATATAATCCCCACATAAGTATTATCACGAATGTAGAATATGACCATATGTCGTTCTACGGAGAGAAGGAAAATCTTCACAATCACTATCGCGCGTTTGCGAAACAGGCGGAGCTATTTGCCGTTATCAACGCGGGCGATAAAATATCCGAGGGGATTTTCGGAGGTGTTTGCGGGAAAACATTTGGATACGATAACTGTGATATGCTGATTTCGGATTTGGAGTTTAAAGGACTGAGGAGCCGTTTTAACCTTCGCGGCAGAATGGGTAAAAAAGTAGGGTTTGAAGTATGGTCGCCCGGGAAATTTATGGCCGAGAATACCGCGGCGGCTTGTTTGGCTGCCGAGAATTTCGGCATTGACCTTGAAAATTCCAGCAATGCTTTGTTGTCGTTCAGGGGCTTGAAAAGAAGATTCGAGCTTTTGGGTATGTTTAACGGTATAACGGTTATCGAGGATTACAGCCATCATCCTACTGAAATAACCGTTACTTTGAGGGCGCTTAAAATCTCATTGAAGAATTCAGGTTCGAGAGTATTGTCGGTCTTTCAACCTCACAGATATACAAGAACGGCGGATTTATGGAAAGATTTTGCCCTGTCTTTCATGGAAAGCGACTATGCGGTATTTACGGACGTATATTCAGCTTTCGAAAAACCCATTGAGGGAGTTGACGGCGCTATGATATTCAAAGAAGCCGAAAGGATAGGGATAAAATGCGATTACGTTGAGGATATCGAAAATGTTGCCGATTTTCTTAAACCAAAACTTAGAAAAGGGGATTATTTAATAATACTCGGCGCCGGCAATATAAATGAGATCAAAAAAGATTTAATAAGAGATTTACAAAATTGAAACTATGGGTATAATCAATTATGAAAGAAAAAATATATCCTGTATTATATTATATAAACAAATTTTAAAAATAAATGCGGACATTATGCGTGAATGAGAATACCAGAAAAACTCTAAAAAAACATTTTTCGGATAACTTGTATTTTGACGAATTTCTGCGCAACCACACTTCGTTCAGGGTCGGAGGCCCCGCGGATATCTTTTTTAAACCCGGTTCTGTGGATAAATTATCATCTTTTCTGAATATCATAAAAGATGAAAAAATCGGATATTTTGTGATAGGAAACGGAACGAACATCCTTTTTGCGGATACGGGTTTCAGAGGCGCCGTAATCCAGCTTTCAGAGCCCGCATTCAGGACGGTTGAAATAAATCTCGATTCCGTTATCTGCGGATCGGGAACAAACATGACGGAATTGGCTTATCAGACAGCCAAAAAAGGACTTTCCGGTTGCGAGTATATGGCGGGTCTGCCCGGTTCCGTTGGCGGCGCTGTTATGACAAATGCCGGAGCTTTCGGGCAGGATATCGGCTCTGTCATTGAAAAAGTCGAATCGGTAACCGAAAGAGGGAACCACGCAATTTCCGAAAAAGACGATATTGTTTTTGGTTATAGAAATTGCAATCTTTCCCGGCGCGGTATTGTTATTACGCGAGTTTATCTCCGGCTTGCAAAAACGGACAGTAAAACTGCCGACAACAGGATAAAAGAATTTTTGGATAACAGGGAAAGGGGATATATAGGCGCGTCCAATGCCGGCAGTGTTTTTAAAAACCCCGGGAATCTGTCGGCCTGGAAACTGATAGACAGCGCGGGTCTCAGAAATGTCAGGATAGGGGGAGCAAGGGTTTCAGACAAACATGCAAATGTCATCATAAATGAGGGAACCGCGACTTCCAGAGACATAAAAAATTTAATAGAAATAGTGCAGCTTAAGGTTTTTGAACGGTTCGGCATAGGACTGGAACCAGAAATTAAGATAATCCCCGAGGTTTTGGATGCTTAAAAAAATAAAGAAAGTTGCGGTTGTTATGGGCGGGCCTTCCTCTGAGAAGGAAGTTTCCGTTAAATCCGGCAAAGCTGTTGCGGAAGGACTAAGATGTTCAGGGTATGACACCAAAGAAATAGAGCTGAGAAGCGAAAGCAAAGAAGAGGTTTTGAAGTGCCTGAATAAAGTCGATCCCGATATGGTCTTTATAGCCCTGCACGGCAAGTTCGGAGAAGACGGGAGAATCCAGAAAATCCTTGAAGTGTCGGGGATTCCTTATACGGGGTCAGGCGTCTTTTCGAGCAATATGTCCCTTGATAAGATAAAAACAAAAAAAGTGTTTATGCAGGAAAATATCAGAACCCCGGATTTTGAAATCATAAGACATGATGATTGTTCGAGAGCCATTAAATTGAAATTTCCGGTTGTGATCAAACCGCCTCTGGAAGGTTCAAGTATCGGGATAACGATAGCAAATACAAAAAAAGAGTATATTAACGGAATCAAAAACGCGTTCAAATTTGAAAACACGGGAGAAATCCTTGTTGAAGAATTTGTGTCAGGCAGGGAGCTGACAGTCGGCATTTTGGGAGAAGAGGCTCTTCCTGTGATAAACATTGTTCCCAAAGGGGGAGCGTATGATTACAGAGCGAAATATTCAAAAGGGATGACCGAATATGTCATTCCCGCGAAAATATCTCCCATGTGCGTGAAGGAGGCCCAACGCTTAGGACTGGAATCTTTCAATGCTCTTAAATGTTACGGTTTTGCGAGAGTGGATATGATTCTCGGCGAAGATAAATTGTGTTATGTCCTTGAAGTGAATACCATTCCCGGCTTTACGGAAACAAGCCTTCTTCCCAAAGCGGCAAAAAACAGGGGTATAGATTTCAAAGAATTATGTGAAAGAATATTGCTGTCGGGGCTCGAAAGATTTTTAAGGGTAAACGCGAACAGGTCGTTAGTAGTTTAAATTTACGGAGGAAACCAACGGATGTTCGGCAGCAGGAAAAAAAATTATAAAATACTTGATATTCAATCAGCCGGTAGAAAAAAAATCAGGCGCACTCTTTCGTCTAATATAAAAGGGCCTGCGCCTGTTTTGATAATATTCCCTCTTCTGTTATTCGTTATAACCGGGGTTGTCTTGTTCTTTAAATCGTATATCATGACCGAAGCGTATTTTAATATACGGAAAGTCGTCATTTCAAATAACCATTTTTACAGCAAAAAAGATATTATTGAGGCCGCGGATATAAAAAACGGGCAAAACATTTTCTCGGTCGAACTTAAAGAAATAGCCGGCAACATAGAATCCCTTCCCAATATCGCCGCGGCGCGTGTTACCAGGCGGATTCCCGATACGGTGTTTGTGAAAGTTTATGAACGGGAAGCGGTCGCGCAGGTGGAATCGGGAAGATTTTATCTTGTGGATGAAGAAGGTTTTGTGCTTGAACCTGTGTATAATGTCAGGAAGGATGATATTCCCGTTATAAAGGGCCGCGAAATCGCTGGCCTGGTTCCCGGAAGCAAAATCAACGATCCCCAGATTTGCACCGCCATCAAACTTATTTCCCACACCCTTGATGTTATGGTCAGAGCCTATGTGAACCCCAGAGATGTTGATATTTCGGACGATACCGAAATAAGGATGGTAATAAACAAGGGTGTTGTTACAAGATTCCAGCGGAAAAATTTCGACCAGAATATGGAAAAACTTGTAAACAGGCTGGTGAAAATCGTACAGGATTCCGTCCAGAAGAACAAAACAGTTGAATCCATAGATATGAGATTCGACCGCGTCCCTGTTAAATTCAAAGAGAAAGGCGCCTGAATGTTTTTGAGGAAAAACAACGAAGATATAATTGCGGGTTTGGATATCGGAACAACAAAAATATGCGCGGTTATCGCGGAAAAAAGAGATGACGGCGAAGTCAGGGTAATCGGTTCCGGGATCAAACCGTCGCACGGTATAAGGAAAGGTGTTGTCGTAAACGTGGAAAGCACCATTGAATCAATAATCGATGCGGTGAATGACGCGGAAAAAATGTCAAAAACAGATATCAATTCCGTTTATATAACAATAACGGGCGCTCATATTAAAAGCAGCGGCGCGAGAGGATCTGTAATAGTTTCCGGTAAAGACAATATAATTAACGATGAAGACATTAAATCGGTTATAGATAAAGCGTGCAATATATCTTTGCCGGGCGATATGGAAGTTATCCATTCTCTTCCCCAGGAATATATCGTTGACGGTCAGGACGGCATAAAAAATCCGAAAGGCATGATAGGAACAAAATTGGATGTTGATGTCCATCTTATTTCCGGTTCTGTTACTTCGGAAAGGAATATTATCAAAACCGTGACAAGTTCCGGTTTCGATGTCGAAGGTGTTGTTGTCCAGTCTCTGGCGTCGAGTATTGCGGTCCTGGAACAGGAGGAAAAAGATTCGGGAGTTTTATTGATTGATATTGGCGGCGGAACTACCGATTTTATTGTTTTTGTGGACGGACTGGTAAGACATTCTGAAGTATTTGCCGTAGGCGGAGACCACATTACAAATGATATATCCATAGGATTGAAGGTGTCAATTCCGATAGCCGAAAAAATAAAAAAGAAATATGGCTGCGGATTGACATCCATGGTCGGAAAAGACGAAGATTTTTTTATTGAAGGCACTTTGAGCGCGGATAAAATACGGATACCCAGGATAAAACTCGTGGAAATTATGCAGCTCAGAATTGAAGAAATGATTTCAATAATAGCAAAACACGTTGACGACTATGATGGCCTTTTAAGCGCCGGTGTAGTGCTTACGGGCGGTTGCTGTAATATTCCCGGATTTGAGCAGATTGTTAAATCGAAGATGAACATCCCCGTGAGAATAGGGAAGCCGCTTGATATCCATGGTCAGGCGGAAGTTCTGAACGCCCCGGAATTTGCGGCAGCCATAGGTTTGATTAAATTCGGTCTGCTTTACGGAGGAGAGGGGTTTTATTATCCTTTCTTGCCAAAGAATATTTTCAAGAAGGTTGCTTCGTATTTGGAAGGGATTTTCAGAAAGAAAGGTTAAAAAAGGGTGTTACATTGCTCAGGTTTGATTTTCAGGAAAATGAGAAGAAATTGGTGTTTAAGCTTTTCGGCATAGGCGATGGCGGAATTAATACGCTGGATACCTTTATCAGTAAAGGTATCGAAGGTATGGAATTAATAGCAGTTAACATGGATCCGGATGCCCTTGAGAAATCCGGCGCGCACAGAAAAATCGAGATAAGCGGGGCCGTGGTAAAAGGGCAGGGAACGGGCGGTGATATCGGTGTCGGCCGAAAAGCCGCGGAAAGTTCATATAAAGAATTTTTCGAAGCAAGCCATAATGCCGATGTTATTTTTGTGACGGCGGGTTTGGGCGGCGGAACCGGTTCCGGCGCCATAAGTGTTGTAGCCAGAGCGGCTAAAGAGGCCGGAAGCCTGGTTGTCTGCCTTGTTACGAAGCCTTTTAACTTTGAAGGTAAAATGAGGTTGCGTCAGGCTGTGGAAAGCATTAAAGAATTGAGAGAAATCGCCGATTCCCTGATTATCATCCCGAATGACAGGTTGCTTGATATTATGACGGAGGACACATCTTTTGTCGATGCTTTTAAAGCTACCAATGAAGTGATATGCGAGGTTGTAAACGCTTTGTATGCTATGGTTACAAAACCGAGTCTGATCAAGATTGATTTTGCCGACGTTAAAACCGTTCTTGAAGATGGGGGAGAATGTATGCTTGGGTTCGGGGATGCCACAGGTAAAGATAAGGCTATCAGAGCCGTTGAGATGGCTCTCGCAAGTCCTCTTATGGATAAAGCCAGACTTGTGAATTCAAAAAATATCCTGATAAGCATGATAGGAGGCAAAGACATAGGACTGTTTGAGGTCAGCGATTCACTGAAGTCTATCCAGCAGATTACCAACATGGAATCAAATGCGGTTCTGGGTGTGACTGTGG
>JAQUNG010000073.1 GCA_028717725.1 bacterium
AGTGCGCGATGTATCTCCAAAGCATAAAATTCGTCGAGCCGAGAGAGATTTCCTATATAATACTGCCAAATGACGACGAGCTTCACATATTCGCAGTTTCGGCGGTAGAGGAACCGTAATGAGAACCTATATTTTTACCTTACTGTTTTTTTTAATATGTTCTGCGGCAGACCCGCGGATAATATTCGATTTGACTTATCAGGATTTCAACTCGGGAAAAACAACTGGCGTTTTTTATGATTGCTGGAACAGCAATCCGGCCATCGATAAAGACGTCCAGCCCATTAAAGATACGGGGAAAATATGCCTGAAAATAACGGCAACGGGAAACAACGGCGGCACAGTCGGGATTTATCCCGCGGAATCGTTCTATGAGAACATAAAAAATTATACCTTTACGGACAATACCGTGCTTTCAATGATGGTCCTCGACAGGGTCGGACAGCACACGTTTGAATGCAAAATATTCGATACCTCAGGCAATATTTATACTCTTTATTCCAATGAAAAAAGCCAGAAAGACAAATGGCAAAGAGTCTTTTGGCGCATGAAAAATTTCATTAAACTCGGACTTGATCCCGTCAAAATAAGTAAAATAGAAATTTTTGTTTATGAGGACGGCAAATATTATTACGATGATTTTAAGATTCTCGAGTTAAGCACGGAAGGCGGCAAGTCTTTCGGGGAAATAACAATTTAACAAAAAGGAGGTTACTATGAACAGACTGAGCATGTTGTTTATCGCGCTTATTTTCACCGTCTGTTTTGTTTCTCCCTGTTTTTCTGAACCGATATCATTTCAGAATTTCGAGGAAGATCAGGCAGTAGACGACAACAACAACAACGGGGTCGTGGACAGCGGCGATTATTTCTATGATCAGTGGTATTCCAACCCGAGTTTTGACGACAGCAACCCGCACACAGGGAAAAGGGCTGTTATTATGAGAGCCAAAAATCCCGGCGACCACGGAGGAACAATCGGCATCCACCCCTCGAAGGAATTTAAAGAAAAAATACAGGGTAAAAAGCCGACCAAACTTTCCGTATGGGTCTATGACAAACACGGCGATAATACCATAGAGCTGAAAATACTCGATGCGAAAGGAAGTTATAAGCTCTGGTCTAATGAAAGGTCCCAGCGAAACCGCTGGACAAAAATAACATGGGATATAACAGGGCTTATAAAAGAAGGTCTCGACCCGAACACCATAGAGAAAATAGAACTTTACGAATGGTCCGACGGGGAATACATATTCGATGACATCACAATGGAATAAAAACATATTTACCCGGAGAAAAGCCCTGGAAACAGGGCTTTTCTCTTTTTATTATTTGTTGACAAGAAAGGCAATCTGTATTATAGATTTATCATTTTAACAATTATTGAGGCACAAAAATGATAGCGGTGCTTGATTTCGGCTCACAATATAACCAGTTGATAGCGAGAAGAATAAGAGAGCTTAACATATACAGCAGGATTCTTCCCCACAACATACCGGCCGACTCCCTTAAAGAAATGGGCTGTTCGGGCATTATATTATCGGGGGGACCCGCAAGCGTTTATCTACGCAACGCTCCCCGGCCGGACAGGGAAATCTTCGATATGGGCATACCCGTGCTGGGAATATGTTACGGCATGCAGGTCATGTCTTATATGCTAAAAGGAAAAGTCGCAAAAAGCAAAAAAAGAGAGTACGGCTACTCTGAATTTTGTCCCGCAAAAAACACCCGACTTTTCGCCGGTATAGGGAAACATACGGGCGTATGGATGAGCCACCAGGACAAAATCACAAGATTACCGAAAGGTTTTATATCCATCGGCAAAACTGACAATTCCCCGATCGCCGCTATATTTGATAAAAAACACCTGTTTTTCGGATTGCAATTTCATCCGGAAGTAGCGCATACGCCTGAAGGGAAAACAATACTGGCGAATTTCGCGAAAAAAATCTGCGGCTGTAAGTCCAACTGGACGATGTCATCCTTCATCAAAAACGAAATAAAAGAAATAAGAACACTTGTGGGAAACAGGAAAGTCGTTCTCGGCCTTTCGGGCGGTGTCGATTCTTCGGTTGCGGCGGTCCTTCTGCATAAAGCCATAAGAAAACACCTTTACTGCATCTTTGTGGACCATGGGCTCTTAAGGAAAAACGAAGCGCAGAAAGTGAAAAAGGTATTTAAAGAATATTATAAAATCAACATGCGCGCAATTGACGCTTCCGGCCTTTTCCTTAAAAGGCTGAAGGGAATTAAGGATCCCGAAAAGAAAAGGAAAATTATAGGCAGGACTTTTATCGAGGTGTTCGAGAGATCATCACAAAAAATGGGAAAGGTGGATTTTCTCGTCCAAGGCACATTATATCCCGATGTTATTGAAAGTATTTCGGCAAAAGGCGGCCCCTCGGCTACGATTAAAAGCCATCATAATGTCGGAGGACTGCCGAAAAAACTTAAATTCAGACTGATAGAACCTCTACGAGAACTGTTCAAAGATGAAGTAAGAAAACTCGGGACGGAACTCGGTCTTCCCGAAGAAATGGTCTGGAGACACCCATTTCCCGGGCCCGGGCTTGCCGTCAGAATCATCGGCGATGTCACAAAAGAAAGGATAAAACTGCTGCAGGAAGCCGACAGCAGATTGATGGAAGAAATAAAAAAAGCCGATTTATACAGAAAAATATGGCAGGTATTCTGTGTTCTGCTTCCCATAAAAAGCGTGGGTGTGATGGGAGACGAAAGAACTTACGAAAATGTCGTCGCAATCCGCGCAGTCACAAGTTCCGACGGGATGACCGCCGACTGGGCGAAAATACCGCCCGAGGTCCTGAGCAAAATATCCAACCGCCTTATAAATGAAGTAAAAGGCATCAACCGCGTGGTCTACGATATCTCGTCAAAACCGCCAAGCACCATCGAATGGGAATGATTTTTTAAGTAATGGCTTGTTTCGGAAATAAATTTTTCGGAGACGTTTGTAAGTTACCCTAAAATGTTCGAAGAAAATATCGGGTGCTCAATCCCGGAAATTCTTCGAATTTCACGGGACCCGCCGAGCCTTACCGCACTCCGCTTTTTTACTCGCTTTAGGTTTCTACATACATTATAAAAGACAAGAAAGTGTTTTGAACGGATCCGGGAGCTGAGTATTTTTCTCAGCGACTTACCTGTCCCCTTCATTTTGCGAAGCAAAATGAAGATGCGGGGACTAAAAAGAAAGTGAGAAATTCTTTCTTATCTTCTACAGGAAAATTTAGTATGGCAAATCCCTATATTTGTATTTTTGCAGTCGGGAAAGGGCATTTGTCCCGCACCACACAGGGTGCGAAACACATCACAAAGTGTAATCTTATATATATCAAACTATGTGGTTCGGTGGTGCCGGAGACCGGACTTGAACCGGTACAGCCTTGTGGGCCGAGGGATTTTAAGTCCCTTGTGTCTGCCATTCCACCACTCCGGCAAATAGACTCAAAGTCCAGGCTGACGTTAAGATTAATAAAATAAAACTTTCACCCTTACAAATCTCGCAACCGAATCTGGAGGCGGCGAGCGGATTCGAACCGCTGAATAAAGGTTTTGCAGACCTCTCCCTTGCCACTTGGGTACGCCGCCTTAACAACCCGCAAAATTTAACACAACAGGTTTATACAGTCAATATTCTTTTACATCATCCCAAAGCATTTTACGCCTGATATCCTCGACTACAGCGTTGTTTTTGCCCTCTCTTCGGGCTTCATCGAGATACTCCTTTGCTTTTTGCCTGTCGCCCGTCGAATTATAAAAAACGGCAAGGTTTGCGAGAATCACGGCTTTCTTATAGTCAAGGGCTCCGATCTCATTCATCACCGATTGCTCCATTTTACTCATATTTTCGGTCACCAAATTATTCTTGTGAGCTTTCACAAGATCCAGAGAGCCTTTCAACATAGTCTCAGCCTCTTTTATCTTGCCCATTTCAAACAAAATAACGCCCGAGTTATAAGCGGCATCAACATCCGTTTCATCATATTCAAGGACCGATAAATTCATTTTCAGGGCCCGCTCGCGGTCGCCTTTTATGTTGTATATCATGCCAAGATTTATCCGCGCCCCCGAATCATACGGGTTATGCCCAAGACGACTGACCAGCAACGTCTCCGCTTCGTCATATTCCCCAAGATTGAACAAAGCGTTCGCCTTATTAAACATCGTGCTGCCGAAATAAGGGCTGTATTTCAGGATTTCATCATATAAAAACACTGCTCTGCCGTAATTGCCGAGGTTTCCCTCAACATAAGCCGCCATACTCAGCGCTTCAACGCTAAACGGATTTTCGGATAGACCCTTATGAAAATACTCCGAAGATTTTGGATAGTCTCCCTTTTCTCTGCACACAACGCCCCTGTCAAAGAAATACTCCGATATCAAAGCTGTTTTAAGATGCCAGAAAACAGTCCCTAAAAAAATTAAAACAAAAATCAAATTAATGGTGTTCCTGTTAAGCCGTCCTGTTGCGGAAAATTCTTTTTCCCAGGCAAAAACCGAACCGACGGCAAGCCATATCCAGCAATAAGGATAAAAATATTCGGCATTCATATTGATATTGAACATATTAAAAAGAAAATTCGCTATTACCGCGGAAAACACGCCTGTTGTGATAAACTCGCCTTTTCCGATATCAATTTTCATCTTTTTATACAGCCGTGACAGAATATTGGCGAAAAAAACCATCAGAAACAAGAATCCGACTGCACCCGATTCTATAAAAGTTTCAAGAAAATAGTTATGCGCGTGATATGTGGCTTCCGCCGACAAAGGAAGGCTGAAATATTCCGTAACAATATAAGGAGGATATGAAAGAAAAAATGTATATGCCCCCGTGCCCAGAAAAAGCGTATGTTTGAGCATTTTCAACGCCCCGGAATAAATATAAAACCTTATCGAAGCCGTCCCGAAAGCCGCATCATAAAATATGAGTTTTCTCGTATATGGCAAAACAAGCAATATAATGGCGGTAATAACCGCAAGTGACGCAAATCCGAGCATTAATTTTTTCGGATTGCCGCTCGCCGCCGCAAGCGGAACAGTTAACGCTATAAAACATACGGCGGCCGCGGTTTTTGACCTCGTAAAATACAAAGCGCCCAGATTAATTATAAGCGCGGAAAAAACAAAAAGCGTTTCTCTCAATTTTCCGTCTTTGCACCTTAACCGCTCTATCAGCACGGACAACAGGACAGGAAGAGAAACCAGGAAGATATTCGATAAAAATAACGTGTTCCCGAAAAATATCTTGACCCTCCACGGGCGCGACAAAAGGACAACGGCTAAACTGCAGGCGGCAAAGACAGTTGAGGAAATCATCAACACCCTTATAAACAAGCGCCCGTGATTCCGGAAAAACGCGAGCACATACCTGAAATAAAAATAAAACAACAGTAAAATAAAAGAAATCACACAGCCTCTGAGGGCATAGCCTCCGTACGCCGAAAAAAAACTGCTGAGGCCCAGGAAAAAGACATAAAACATCAGGAAAATATCATTTCTAATGAATAAAACAGGGGTTTTCCCGACGCGAATTTCTGACAGAATAAATACCGAAATTAAAATAAGCACCATTTCCCCTATATAAAGTTTTCCCATATAAGGATTAAGCAGTCCCGGTATAAGCAGAAAAGGGAAAAGAAAGAGATACAGCAACACAGATTTCAGGAGAAGAACATATTTATCGGGAAAGGCTGATGATCTCATATAAGTAAGTATATTAAACATAAAAGCAATTACACAACATTAAATAAAGAAACCCGGGAATCTGCCTCTTCCGGGTCTTTGTTAACAATGTTTTTCGTTTTTCAAAATGGAATTTATTTCAGAGTATCGCCTCTGGGACACCATCTCGCGTCACTTCCCACATAAAGGCAGTTTACACCGTCATACTGATGGTTGCTGGGCTGGGAATCCCAGATAAGTGCGATATTCGCGTCGGCTGTTTCTTTCATGCCTTTGATATACCTGTAACTCATCGCATTGGTATTATTAGTAGGATAAGTCCTGGTGAGTCCCGTTGAATCCAACACTGTATGTCTTGTGCTGGGGCATTCAAAAATATCAAATGATTCAATATACGCGTAATCATACAGCGGGTTCAGGTTATCTGTATTTTCTCCTGCCCCCGCATTAACAAACCATTCACCATACTCCTGCGCATAAATATGAAGGGAAACACCTATCTGTTTAAGGTTTGACAGGCAAACCGTTCTTTTGCCCTTTTCTCTGGCTTTTGAAAGGGCGGGCAGAAGAATACTCGCCATAATCGACATTATGGCTATTACCACAAGAAGTTCAATCAGCGTAAAAGCTTTATGCCTTTTCATTCTATCCCCTTTGAAAAGGATAAATCCCAATTAACTCTAATTATCCTTATATTAAATAGACCATATTTTGATGTTTTTTTCAATGTAAAAAAAATGAACCATAAAAAGCACCCGCTCATCATAAACGAACGGGTGCTTTCAATAACTGCCCCAAAAAGCCCGAGAATGTTATTTCCTGGTAACACCCCTAGGGCACCATCTCGCGTCGCTTCCGATATAAACGCAGTTCGAACCGTCATCGGAGTGGTTTATTGTTCTCTCCCAGACAAGCGCTGAATCCGCAGGATTGGACTCTTTTTTACCTTTTCTATACACATAGCTCATCGCGTTAGCATCGCCGCCGCTTACCGTATTGGTTTCATATGTCCGTGTCAATCCCGTTGTAGAATCAGTAACCGTATCGGATGTGCTCGGACATATAAAAATGTTTAAGCTTGTTGTATAACCGTCATATAACGGCGCCAGGCTGTCTGTTGTAGCGTTTACACCCGCACCCACAGATACAAACCAGTCGTTCCAGTCCTGGGCGTAGATGTGAAGGGCCGTTCCAATCTGCTTGACATTCGACAGGCAGTTTATCCTCCTTGCCTGTTCCCTCGCTCTTCCCAGCGCGGGCAACAGCATACCGGCAAGAATAGCTATAATTGCGATAACGACAAGGAGCTCAATCAACGTAAAACCTTTCGCCTTTCTCATATCAGCCAACCTCCTTTCCTGATTTTCATCTTTAACCTCATCTTAATTAAACCATATAGCAAGCTTTATTTCAATAAATTCGTTGTGTGAAAATCACGCAGGACTCGTATCCTCATTGCGGCTTCCCGAGTAACCCGAGCTTTTGCATCTGATACCTGAGGGCATGCCTGCTCATTTTCAGCAACTGCGCTGTTTTGCTTATGTTTCCTCCCGACTTTCTCATAGCCAGTTCTATAAGTTCCTTTTCATAGTTCGCGACCTGTTTTTGATAATCGATACCTTTGCCGGAAAAACCATCTTCCGCCCTGCTGTCTCCCGCTTTAAAAACCGGGATTTTTACCTGTTTGATTACGCCCGGCGCCGTAATAACATCACCGGACTCGATAGAGACGATTTTCTCGATAAGCTTCTCGAGTTCCAGCACGTTTCCTCTCCATTCATACTGCGTAAGCGCCTTTTTTGCGGCATCCTCGAAACCTTTTACGGTTTTGCCGGTCAAAGCGTTATATTTATCAAGAAAATATTCGGACAGGGGTATTATATCTTCTTTTCTTTCTCTCAGAGGCGGGATTTTTATATTAATTATGCTTATCCTGTAAAAAAGTTCTTCTCTGAAAGTTCCTTTTTTGATTTCAGCCTGTATATTCCTTGCCGTTGATGATATGACTCTTAAATCTATCATCTGTTCGGACGCAGTTCCGCGGTTGTAGTATTTTCTGCTTTTGAACACGCGAATCAGACGATCCTGAATGTTCAAAGGCAGGTCGCATATCTCGTTCATATATAAACTGCCGCCGTTGGCAATTTCAAAACAGCTTGTTTTCCCCTGATTAAGCCTGTTTTTCCCTTCCCCCGATAATTCTTTTTCGATTAAATCCGGGGTCGCGGCGGCGCAATTAAGATAGTAAAACGGCTTGTCTTTTCTGGCGCTGTGAAAATGCAGCGCTCTCGCTATTAATTCTTTTCCTGTTCCGATCTCTCCTTCTATCAAAACAGGAGAAACCGTCGGGGCAACGGTATAAACCAACTTGCATATTTCCTGTATCTGCGGCGACTTCCCGATTACGCCTCTCAACCCTTCTTCATTGGCCAAACTGCCCATCAGTTTTTTATTCTCAAGCACAAGCCGGTTATGTTCCAGCGCTCTTTTAACGGTAAGAAGAAACTCCTCGGGGTCAAAGGGCTTTGCTATATAATCAAAAGCCCCTTCTTTTACAGCTTTAACGGCAAGCTTGGGTGTGGCGTACGCGGTTATCATAATAAACTCGGTATCCGGAAAATCTTTCTTTATCGATTCCATAAACTTAAAACCGTCTACCTTTTTCATCCTGGCGTCGGTGACTATAAGATTGAATCTGTCTTTGGCGCATATGGAAAAAGCCTGTTCGGCGCTCAGCGCAGTGACAACGCTGTATCCTTTTCTTCTTAATATGGTACATAGAGACTCCGCCATATTTTTTTCATCATCGACAATTAAAATCCTTGTTTTTTCAGTTCTGCCGGTTTCCATTTTTAAACACGGTCCTTATGGGAAGACTGATTTTCACTTCAGTTCCTGGCTTTAAATTTTTGATATTTACGGAGCCGCCGTACGTATCAACAATAGATTTTACAACGGATAAACCCAGCCCCGTACCCTTTTTTTTTGTCGTGACGAAAGGGTCAAAAACCTTATCCGCAATATCGGGAGCTATGCCGCTCCCGTTGTCTTTGAAAGCGACCAGTATATTTCCTTCCTGGGAATAAAGCGTTTCTATCGTCAGCCTGCCCTTCTCTCCCATAGCCTGCACGGCGTTTGTCAATATATTGCATACAATCTGTTTTATATGTATAGCGTCAAAATATATTTTAGGCAGGTCTGCCTTGTATTTTTTTTCTATATTTATGCTTTT
>JAQUNG010000074.1 GCA_028717725.1 bacterium
CAAAGACGAACATGAACGAACCGGCAGATTGCTCGGGCATGTTCTCGTTGATTTCGGCTATATTTCGGAAGAGGATATTATAATGGCTCTTGGCCAGGAACTAGGGATGGAAACCATTGACCTGAAAAAAGCGGAAATTCCCAAAGAGGTTATAAGCAAAATTCCGTCGAATATGGCGAGGTTATACGAAGTTTTGCCATGTGGATTAAGGGGCAATACGCTGATTGTCGCCATGGCGGACCCCCTGAATCCCAACATGCTTGACGATCTCAGATTCATGCTTGATATGGACATAAAAGGAGCTATCAGCGCAAAACAGGATATAGAAGATGCGATTAAAAAATATTATGGGGACGAAACCGAAACATTTACGGAACTTCTGGAAGAAATAGAAGAAGAAATGCCTTTAGGATCGATTAATGAAGAGGAGAATATGGATCTTACGAGCCTGAAAGAACTGGCAAGCGAAGCTCCTGTTGTAAGGCTTCTGAATCTTGTTTTAATCCAGGCTATTAAAGATAGGGCAAGTGATATCCATTTCGAGCCTTTCGAAGATGAGTTTAAAATACGTTACAGAATAGACGGTGTTTTATATGAAATGGTGCCGCCTCCCAAACATCTGGCGCTTGCCATAACTTCGAGGATAAAAGTTATGGCGAACCTGGATATAGCGGAAAGAAGACTTCCTCAGGACGGCAGAATACAGTTAAATATAAGCGGCAGAAACGTTGACTTGAGAATTTCCACGCTTCCGACACAATTCGGCGAAAGCGTTGTTATGAGAGTTCTCGACAGAAGCAATGTCCAGCTCGACCTTGAAGCTTTGGGGCTCAAGGAAGATACTATGAGAACTATCGAAGATTTGATAGTAAAACCTAACGGTATTGTTATAGTGACAGGGCCGACGGGATCGGGTAAAACAACTACGCTGTATTCCTGTCTCCGTAAAATAAACAAGATAGAAGAGAAGCTTATCACAACCGAAGATCCCGTCGAATATGATATAGAAGGAATTATCCAGGTGGCTATAAAAGAAGAAATCGGGCTGACTTTTGCCCGTTGCCTCAGGAGTATATTAAGGCAGGATCCCGATAAAATTATGGTCGGCGAGATTCGAGACCTCGAAACGGCGGAAATAGCTATTCAGGCATCCCTGACAGGGCATTTGGTTTTCAGCACCCTTCATACTAACGATGCATCCGGAAGCATTACCAGACTTGTGGATATGAATGTCGAGCCTTTTTTAATAACCTCGACGCTTCAGGCTATTCTTGCCCAGCGTTTAGTGAGGAAAATTTGCTTGAAATGCAAAGCCGAATTCGAACCGACCGAAGAGATGCTTGCGCAGGTAGGATTAACCCCCGATGAAATAAAAGGCAAGAAATTTTATTTCGGGAAAGGGTGTGATAACTGCAACAATACCGGGTATAAAGGCAGAGCCGGAATTTTTGAGCTTTTGCTTGTGACGGACGAAATAAGAGAGCTCATTATGGAAAAAGCTCCGGCAGTCGTCATAAAAGAGAAAGCGAAGGAACTTGGAATGAGGACTTTGCGTGAAGACGCTATGATAAAATTGTTTGACGGTGAAACTACGATAGAAGAAGTGGCTTTATGGACGGAAATTAATTAAATCCGCCGGAGGATAACGATATGGGAATGTTCAATTATAACGCCATGGATGCAAAAGGAAAAGAAACTCATGGGACGATTGAAGCGGGCAATGTCAATGATGCGATCACGAAATTAAGAGATAAAGGTTTATTCCCGACCAAAGTTACCCAGCAGGATGCGAAGAAACCGGTTATGGGCGCTCCTCAGCAGGGGAAAAAAGGTTTTATGCAAATGGAAATAAGTTTTCTCGGCGGGAGTATAAAAAGCAAAAGTCTTGCGGTGTTTACAAGGCAGCTCGCGACTTTGATTGACGCCGGGCTTCCTCTTTTAAGATGTCTTACTGTATTAAAAAGTCAGGAGAAAAACGCGACTCTGAAAAGGACTGTTAACGAACTGTCCGATATGGTAGAGGGAGGAAGCACTTTTTCCGAAGCCCTGGCTCATTATCCCAAGATTTTCTCAAAATTATTTATAAATATGGTGAAAGCCGGAGAAGCGGGCGGTGTGCTGGAGCTTGTTTTAAACAGGGTTGCCGATTTTATGGAGAAAAGCGAAAAAATAAAAGCTAAAGTCAAATCAGCGATGATATATCCGTCTTTCGTGATAGTAGTAGCTTTGGGTGTGCTGGCATTCCTCCTGGTTTTTATTGTGCCTAAGTTTGGAGATATGTTTAAAGATTTGAAACTGGAACTTCCCCCTGTTACCCAGTTTCTGATTAACGCCAGCGATTTTTTCATTCAAAATTGGTATTATCCAATCTTAACCGTTGTGGGAATAATAGTTTTGCTGAAATTAATCGCGAAAACAAAAAAAGGGAAATTCGTTATGGATTCGCTGAAGCTTAACGCGCCGATTTTCGGGACGCTGGTGCGTAAAGTTGCCATAGCCCGGTTTACCAGGACTCTTGGCACGCTGATTACGAGCGGAGTTCCCATTCTGCAGGCTTTATCGATAGTGAAAGATACTGTTGGAAACGAAGTCGTATCAACGGCGGTCGAAAGTGTTCACGACAGCATCAGAGAGGGAGAATCCATAGTAGAGCCGTTAAGACAGAGTAAAGTTTTTCCTCCCGTTGTTGTCAGTATGATAGATGTGGGGGAAGAAACGGGCGAGCTTGCGGAAATGCTGATAAAAATAGCCGATAATTACGATGAAGATGTGGATAATGCGGTTGCCGGTCTGACCTCTCTGCTTGAACCCGTACTGATTGTTTCATTGGCCGTAGTAGTCGGATTTATCGTAATAGCTTTGTTTTTGCCTCTAATCGCTTTGATACAGAAACTTTCCGGATAGCGGTTAAGGCTTTTATATTGTAACAAGAGGAAATAAAACGGAAGAAAATTTTTCTGCGACAGGTTTTTTTGTCGGAATCCGCTTTTCGAGGATTTTTATTCCATGAGCCTGAAACAGAAGTTTATAATTGTCGTATTCGCTTTTATGGCGTTGATTTGCGGCCTGTTCATCGCGTACTTCACGGTGCTTTATACAAAGGCCCTTATTGTAGAGAGAAAAATAATTGCGGATTTCGGGGGTCTTGCGGAAGAAGTTATTAAGTCAAGCATATCCGATGCAAATCTTCCCGATGATGCGGAACAAAAACTCGCTGTTCTATCTGAGAAATTTCCTTATATAGCAAACATAAGAATCTACGGGGAAAAACACAAACAGGCAGTCCCCAGGGGAGATATATATGTTGCAAACGATAAAAATTCCATATTTGTTTCCGCCGATATAAACAGAGAATTGTTTGCGGATAAGATAATAGCAAACACGTTTAAGTTCTCAATGTTGGTTTTTGTATTAATCATGATCGTAACAGCGTGGATTGCCTACATGATGATTTCAGGTTTTGTGCTAATACCTCTGGCGCGTCTTCGCGAGAGGCTGGAGAATATATCAAAGGAAAATTACGGCAAAACAGTGGAAACTTTTAGGGGGAAGGATGAGATTTCCTCTTTCATAGACGTTTTTAATAAGATGACGACCGAGTTGCGGCACTTAAAAGAAATAAATCAGAGCAAACTTGAAAACCTGCACAGCGAAGTTGGTAAAAAAGAAAGGCAGATGATCATTGCCCAGAGACTTGCCGCGACAGGGCAGCTTGCGGCCGGTATAGCTCATGAGATTAATAATCCCCTTGGAGGGATGATGAATGCCGTCCATCAGTTGAGAAAACAGCGGGATTTTTCCCCCAGGGAAGCCGAATATTTGGATATGATCTATGACGGCTTGCAGAAAATACGCGATACAATAAGAAGGATTTTAAGGTTCGGTTTTTCCCAGAGCAAGACAATCTCTGCCCCCGTAAATATCAGCGAAGCTCTGTGTAAAGCCATGGCGTTTATCGAACACAGAATAGAAGAGAAGCACATCGATGTTAAAACAAAGTTTGCCGTTGAGGAAATCAAAGTTATGGGTGATATGTCGGATTTGCAGCAGGCTTTTCTTAATCTGCTTATCAATGCCGTTGACGCTGTCGGCGGCGGAGGAAGTATTGAAGTAAAAACCGAAATCGACAGAGGGTTTGCGGTTGTGAAAATCAGAGACAACGGTTGCGGAATAGACAATGTTGAATTACCAAGAATATTCGATCTTTTTTATACGTCCAAAATTTCGGGAAGAGGTGTTGGGCTGGGGTTGTCTATTACGCATAATATAGTAAGGAACCATAACGGGATGATAGATGTAAAAAGTGAAAAAGGCGCGGGAGCGGAATTTACGGTTAAAATCCCTGTTATCGGAGATGGTGCGTGAAAATACTTATAGCGGATGACGAAAAGGGGATAAGACTGACGTTGAAAGACAGCCTTGAAGAAGCCGGTTTTTCGGTTTCTGCTGTCGAAAACGGAAATGAAGCGGTTCGCTTGCTTAAAGAAAGCGAATTTGACTGTGTTATTTCCGATATCCGCATGCCGGGTATGGACGGTATATCTCTTCTTAAATATATAAAAAACAAATTACCGGGAACAGAGGTAATTCTTGTTACGGCGTTTGGAGATATTGAGCAGTCCGTGCAGGCGATGAAATCGGGCGCGAATGATTATATCGTAAAACCTTTTATGAACGAGGAAGTCCTGCTTAAAGTGAAAAAAATAAAAGAATTGCGCGCTCTGAAAAACGAAAACCTTAAATTAAGGCAACAGATATCCGCCGATGCCGGGTTCGGTAATTTTATAGGCCGCAGCAGGGAAATGAAAGAAATCTTCAATTTGATTCAGACAGTTTCGCCGACCGACTCTTCCGTTTTATTATGCGGCGAATCGGGGACAGGGAAAGAACTTGTGGCGAATCTTATACATGAAAAGAGCTTAAGGAAGGAAAAAGCGCTTGTCAAACTGAGCTGCGCCGTTTTTCCCGAAACCCTTCTTGAAGATGAATTGTTCGGGCATGAAAAAGGGGCGTATACCGATGCCAAAACAAGAAAAATCGGGAGATTTGAACAAGCTGACGGGGGCACGATATTTCTTGATGACATCGATGATATGAGTCCGAAAATTCAGGTTAAGCTTCTCAGAGTTCTTCAAGAAAGGTGTTTTGAAAGGCTCGGAGGAACGGAAACGGTGCATGTTGACATAAGAATCATCGCCGCTACAAAGAAAGATCTCGGGAAATTGGTTAAAGAGGGTTTTTTTCGGGAGGATTTATACTACCGTTTGAATGTAATCCCCGTGTGTATCCCCCCGTTGAGGAACCATATGCAGGATATAAAACTTTTAACGGAACATTTTATAAAAATGTATGGGAAAGGCGCGGATTACGGCGTAACGCCGGAAATTCTTGAAAAAATGATGTGTTATCATTGGCCCGGAAATGTTAGAGAACTTGAAAATGCGGTAGAAAGAGCGATTGCGTTAGCGGGAGAAGACAGGGAATTAAAGGAGGAACACCTTTTTTTGCCGCAAAAAAAAGATCCCCTGTATGAGGCTGACGGCAATTTGGAACTCAGGGATTATATTGAAAGGGTTTCGGCGAGGCATATAACCGAGATTTTGAAGAAAACCGGAGGGAAAAAATCTCTTGCGGCGAAAATTCTCGGTATAAGCAGAAAATCTTTGTGGGAGAAAATTAAAGAATATAATATTGAAAATGAAAAAAAACTTTAATGTTATGCCATTTTGTTATATTCTCTATTTTTATCCTGTTGCACAACGCGGTTTCTCGGCCGGTTTTTGGCTGTTTGCTTATTAGTGGAGAGGTTAAGTTATGAATATCCTGGTAATAAATGCGGGCAGTTCTTCCCTGAAATTTTCCATCTTTGATATGGATGAAAACAGGGTTCTTGCCGAGGGTATAATAGAAAGAATCGGGCAGGACGGAACTACATGCAGGTATAAAAAATCCGGCGCGGACGAAATAAAGGAGACCGTAGAAGGCAATGATTACAAAAGCGCCCTCAATGAAATGGTCAAATTTTTACTGCATGAAGAATACGGAGTTGTCAGGTCAAAAAGCGAAATACAGGCTATAGGGCATCGGGTGGTTCACGGCGGCGAATTTATATCAAAGCCGGTTTTAATAGACCAGGAAATAAAAAGAGTTATAAAAAATTGTTTTGAGCTGGCGCCTTTGCACAACCCCCCTAATTTTATGGGAATTATCGCTTGCGAAGAAATATTTGCGGGGATAAGACAGGTTGGTATATTTGACACTGCTTTCCATCAGAGCATACCCAAACAGGCGTTTCTATACGGTTTGCCTATTGAATTCTATGAACATGAGGGAATAAGGAGATATGGGTTTCACGGCACCTCTCATAGATATGTTACCGATAAATGCGCGGAATTGCTGTCCGAGGAAAAAGACAGCGTAAACATAATTTCGGCTCATCTCGGCAACGGGTGCAGTATTACGGCGGTCAAAAGCGGAAAGTCAGTTGATACAAGTATGGGGTTCACGCCTCTGGAAGGGTTGGTTATGGGAACCAGGTGTGGCGATATAGATCCCGCCATAGTGTTCCATCTGATGGAACACAAAGGGTATTCCAGGGATGAAATTGACCGGTTGCTTAACAAAAAAAGCGGTCTGCTCGGATTAGCCGAAATAGGGACAAGCGACATAAGAGATATCCTGAAAGCCATTGAAAACGGCAATAAAAAAGCGGAGATAGCTCTTGATGTATTTTGCTATAGAATAAAGAAATATATAGGCGCGTACACTGCGGTAGTCGGAGATGTTCAGGCGCTGATTTTCACCGCGGGTATTGGTGAAAATGTCCCTGTGGTCAGGGAAAAAGTATGCATCGGTTTGGAACCGCTGGGTTACAAATTGGATTTTGAAAAAAATAGAAACAACGAAACGCTAATCAGCACCGATAAATCAAGGTCTAAAATAATGGTTATCCCAACGCATGAAGATTTAAAGATCGCTCAGGACACTCTTTATGTGCTGAAGGAGGCGGGTTTCATAAAACAGTGATTTTTATCTGAAGGACAAACAATCCGACGGCGTCTTCGCGGATATTTCAGGAGGATTTTTAGTGGAAGCTTTGATTTTAGCAGCCGGATATGCCACAAGGTTGTATCCTCTTACACTGGAAAAAGCCAAGCCGCTTCTTACAGTGGGGAGTAAAAACATCATAGATTATACAATTGCCAATCTTAATGGTATCAAAGGACTAAAGAGAATAAGCGTGGTTTGCAATAACAAGTTCAACGGAGATTTTTTACGTTGGGCTGAAAGCAGTGATTCCATTGTTTCGATAGAAATATTAAATGACGGGTCGGAAGAAGACGGCGAAAAACTTGGCGCAATAGGAGATATACGTTTTGCCGTTCAAAAATTGGGGATAAGAGATGATCTGCTGGTTATCGGAGGGGATAATTTATTTGATTTGAACCTTGCGGATTTTGCTTTAGCCGCCGGGGTAAAGGGATCCACAGTATGTCTTTATGATGTGAAAGAGAAAAAATTAGCAGAAAAATATGCTGTTGTTACCCTGGATAAAACAGATAAAATAGTCAAATTCGAGGAAAAACCGTCTAATCCGGATACAACATTGGTCTCGATGTGCGTTTATTATTATCCCCGGGCTGTGTTGCCGATGATAAATAAGTATCTTGATTCGGGAGGCAATCCTGATGCGCCCGGTTTTTTCAATCAATGGCTCTATAAGAAAACGGATGTTTACGGATATGTTTTTAACGGAAAATGGTTTGATATAGGCGATAAAGAATCTCTGCGGTCGGCAGACCGCGCCGCATCGGCATTTCTCATATAATATATAATCTTGATCTTGATTCTACCCTCTTCCTGTGGAACAAACATTGAACGAAATTTATATCTTGTGATACAATATCGAATTAAAAACAAATAAGAAAGCAGATAATGGAAATGGGTAAAAACGGATTTTTTATTCTGTTATCGTGTCTTTTTCTGTTTTGTTCGTTTTCTCTTGCCGAAAGCGATATCCGCATTTCCAGCGTTGAAGAAGTTATTCAGGCTTATCACAGGCTAATGGCGGAAGGGCAAAAAGAAAAAGCCGCGCGGATAATTGACAAGTCCCTGAAAATAATCAAAAGCAATCCCATATTGCTTTCCGCTAAGGCGGAAAGCCTTTTTCTTTCCGGCGATTTAGAAAAGTCCGAGGAACTCTGCGATTATATTTTAAGCAGGCTTGACAGCGAATACGACTGGCCGATGCTCACGCTCGCCAAGATTTACACGGCGCAGAAAAGATATGACGAAGCCTACAGCCTGCTTGGCAAACTGGAGAAAAAGAAAGAGACATATGAGATACATCTTCTGCGGGCGCAGGCGCTGAGCGGGGAAGGGAGATACAGGGAAGCGGATCCGGAGTTTTTGAGGGCCATCGAAATGAAGCCGGATGATGCCTATCTGCATGAAATGAGGGCGTGGAACCTTAAGAATTACGATATAGAAGAAGCCGAGAAAATTTTCAGGAAACTTATCGGATCCGACCCGGGAAATTCAGGGATAATTGCGGCTTTGTCGGAAATTGGTTCGGAAAAAGACCGCAGACAGAAAGAGTTTGAGGAAAAACAGTTCGATGAAATCAGTCTCAGGTATCGGGATGAACTTAGGTCGGATAAAGGAGTGGTGATACTTGCCCAAAAAGCGGATGCTTTTTTTCAGCAGGAAGAATATCGGGAATCCGAATACCTTTGTAAGTATATTTTAAGCAGGCTTGACAGCGAATACGACTGGCCGATGCTCACGCTCGCCAAGATTTACACGGCGCAGAAAAGATATGACGAAGCCTACAGCCTGCTTGGCAAACTGGAGAAAAAGAAAGAGA
>JAQUNG010000075.1 GCA_028717725.1 bacterium
TAATCGATTCTTATTTCACCGGCACCCGCAACACAGCATTTTCCCATACCCCTTGCTACTACCGCGGCATGACTTGTCATCCCGCCTCTCGACGTAAGGATACCCTTGGCGACATTCATACCGCCGATATCTTCAGGAGAAGTTTCCAACCTACAAAGTATAACGCTTAATCCTTTTTTAGCCCATTCTTCGGCTTCATCAGCGCTAAACACCACCTGTCCGGAAGCTGCCCCCGGCGAGGCAGGAAGTCCTTTTGAAATTACTTTCGTTTCTTTTTCGGCTTTGGGATCAAACATCGGATGAAGCAGCTGGTCAAGCTGAGCCGGGTTAATCCTTAAAACCGCTTCCTTTTCAGTTATCAGTTTTTCTTTTGCCATATCTGCGGCAACCCTTACCGCGGAAGCAGCTGTCCTTTTACCGCTTCGTGTCTGCAGCATGTAAAGTTTGCCCTCCTGGATGGTAAATTCAATATCCTGCATATCTTTGTAATGGTGCTCAAGCTTCTTCCTTATTTCAAGAAGTTGTTTATATGCACCCTTGTTCACTCCATGCAATGTTTCTATAGGATTGGGTGTCCTTATTCCGGCAACAACATCTTCACCCTGAGCGTTCATAAGGTATTCTCCGTAAAACTTATTCTCGCCCGTACTGGGGTCTCGCGTAAAAGCGACACCGGTTCCGGAAGTGTTTCCCATATTCCCGAATACCATCGCCTGTACGTTCACCGCCGTTCCCAACAGTCCTTTAATATCGTTTATCTGACGATATTTGATAGCTCTATCATTGTTCCATGAGTTGAACACTGCGTTTATAGAGTATTCAAGCTGTTGGATAGGATCTTCGGGAAAACTTTTGCCGGTGTACTTTTTAAATATGGTTTCATATCTTTCGACAACTTCTTTAAGCATCGCGGCATCAAGGTCTGTATCCTGTTTTGCCCCGTATTTGTCTTTAACAGCCTGAAGTTCATGTTCAAAAGCATCGTGTTCAACTTCCATAACCACATCTCCGAACATCTGGATAAACCTCCTGAACGAGTCCCACGCAAACCTTTCATTTCCCGATTTCTTTATCAATCCTTCTATAACTATCGGATTAATGCCAAGGTTAAGGACTGTATCCATCATTCCAGGCATTGATGCCGCCGCGCCGGACCTTACCGATACAAGAAGCGGGTTTTTAGGATCACCGAACGAAGCACCCATATCTTTTTCCAGCTTTTTAACCCCCGCTATAACCTGTTCTTTAAGCCCCGAAGGCCACTTTTTCCCGTTCTTATAGAACATATCGCAGGCTTCAGTCGTAATAGTAAAACCCGGAGGAACGGGAAGCCCAAGGTTTGTCATTTCGGCAAGGTTGGCGCCTTTGCCGCCAAGAAGGTATTTCATTTTTGCCTTTCCTTCAGCTTTCCCGCTTCCAAAACTGTATACAAATTTCTTTGACATTTCTTGTTTCTCCTTCCGATTATTTTTTAGATGTTTTCTATTCTTTCTCTTAATTCTCTCTCGATATTGCTTTCCGGCAATCTTGTTTGCCGCATGGAATCCCGCTCGCGAAGCGTAACGGTTTTATCCTTTAGCGTCTGGGAATCCACAGTAAAACAAAACGGCGTTCCGGCTTCGTCCATTCTTCTGTAACGCCTGCCTATAGAACCTCCGTCATCATAAAAAACTTTGAATTTACTTTTAAGCCTGTTGTATATTTCCCTAGCAACCTCATCCATGCCATCCCTGTTGACAAGAGGCAGGACAGCGGCTTTGATAGGAGCTATCCTCGGAGATAATTTCATAACAATCCTTTCCTCTTCTTCATGAAAAGCGTCTATAAGGCATGTCAAAAGTGTGCGATCACAACCCGCTGAAGTCTCAATAACATTCGGGATATATCTTGTTTTTTTCTCATCGTCATAATATGTCAGATCTTTTCCGGAAAATTCCTTATGCCTCTTAAGATCGTAATCCGTGCGGTGGTGTATACCCTCAAGTTCTGACCATCCGAACGGGAATTCATACTGTATATCGAAAGCTTTTTTCGCGTAATGGGCCAGTTCTTTTTCGTCATGTTCGTGAAATCTCAGTTTTTCCGGCTTAATCCCGAGACGGACATACCACTTATATCTTATTTCTTTCCACTGTTCCATAATCCGCATAGAACCTTCGGGTTCGACAAAATACTGCATTTCCATCTGCTCGAATTCCCTGGTCCTGAAAATAAAATTACCGGGTGTTATTTCATTTCTGAATGCTTTTCCTATCTGCGCAATACCGAAAGGTATTTTTTTTCTCGAGGAATTCAGGACATTAATAAAGTTCACATAAATTCCTTGCGCTGTCTCGGGCCGCATATAAATGACACTTGCGCTGTCTTCCACAGGTCCCATAAACGTTTTAAACATAAGATTGAAACTTCTGGGCCGTGTAAGCTCTCCGCCGCACGAAGGACATTTCTCTGTGTTTATCTCGTCGGCCCTGAAACGCATCTTGCATTTTTTGCAATCCACGAGAGGATCCGTGAAATTATCTATATGCCCCGAAGCTTCCCATATTTTAGGGTGCATAAGTATGCTTGAATCTATTCCCTCTACATCATCGCGCTCATACACCATGGATTTCCACCAGAAATCTTTTATATTCTTTTTTAATTCGCTTCCCAGCGGACCATAATCCCAACAACTGTTTAAACCGCCATAAATTTCTGAAGATTGAAAAACATATCCTCTCCGCTTGCATAATGAGACAAGCTTGGACATTCTATCATCGCTATTTTTCTTCATAATGATACCGACTCTGTATTTATTTTTTTACTGGATTTTTCCCTTTTTTTTAGAACGGAGGATAAAAAATCAAGAGATTTTAACGGTTTGGAAAGCACAAAGTCAAGCAATAACCGCGTAACAGGTGAAATTTTCCGGAGTTCGGCGTTTCCAACGGATAAATATGTGTGTTCGCTCATTTTGCCGCGCATTATACCGTCAATTTTCGAGGCAAGCACGCGTTCAATAAATATTTTTTTTCCGGATGTAACACATTTTTTACATCTTGTCTCTCCAGAAGATATTACAAAAAAAGGTCCCAGCTTATTACCACAAACATTGCACTCTGAAAAACCCCCGATAAAACCCCCGCGATACATCGATCTCAAAATGTATATGATTAAATATCTTACGGGGTTTTCTCCTGCTCCGCTCCGCGATAACATGTCAAGGACAAAACATAATTCGCCGAAAAGAAATATTTCCTCGTTTTCGAAATTCGTTATAAGTGTCGTGATTTCAATAATGGTTACCGCTACGGCATAACTTTCCGATTTCTTTACTATGCCCGCGAAATCATCCACGATTTCAAGAGAAGCTACCACATCAAGTTCCCTTCCTTTTATTCTTCTGAATTCTGCATCATATAAGCCAAAAAATCGAAGTTTTGAATACCTGCTCTTTGTTTTCTCAACCCCCTTCAATACACCTTTTATCTTCCCTGAACCGGGAGTTAAAAAGACGGCGACCCTGCTGGATTCACCGTATTTATAAGATCTTAATAATATTGCCCGGGTCTTCTGGTTCATAATATAATGCGGAATGAATGTGCAGGCTGAAATCCTTTTTTCGCTACACGATTTTTTTTAGCTCTGTGGGTTCTATTGTCCCCGCCGAAACAACAAGTTTTAATCCGTCTTCGATACTGAGTGAAGTAAAAATAGCATCTTTTCTGGGCACGATTATAAACAAACCCGAAGTCGGATTGGGTGTAGTAGGGACAAATAATCCCACATAATCGCCTTTGAGCATTTCGCTTGCTCTGCTTTTAGCTGAAGAAGTGGTAAACCCCACGGACCAAATCCCTTTTCGCGGATATTCCACAAAAACCACCTGCCTGAGTATGGTAGCCTGGCTTTCCCACAAAGCCAGCGATATTTGTTTAAACGTCTTGTATATCTTGTTGATAAGAGGAATTCTTATGAGGAGATTTTCAAACGGCTTTGAGATTTTCCGCATAAAAACCCTTTTTGCCAAAAAACCGATAAATACCACAATAACAAAAGCCACAAGAAGGCTGGCCGCTCTGATGAATATCTGTTTGTCCGTGGGGATATAATGGCTCAGCGGCTTTACAAGGAAATTAGTCATAAAAATAAACAGCCAGTAAATAACGCCTGCGGTTCCCAGAAGCGGAAAAAGAACCAAAAGACCGGTAAAAAAATATCCCCTGATTCTTTTCAGCATAATTTATTCCTCTTTCTTTCCCGTAACTTTAACTTTTTTTACCGATTTATCGTCGGCATCGATAATCTCCATAGAAAAGTTTTCCATTGCTATTTTTTCACCTCTGGAAGGAATCCTGCCCAAATGCGTCGTTATAAAACCGCCTATACTGTCATAATTTTCATTTTCGGGCAGTCTGGCGCCCTTGGAGAGATATTCATTCGCTTCGCTGATAGGCATTTTTGCGTCAAAGATGTATTCGTTTTCATTGATTTCGGTATAATAATTTTCATCCGTATCGAATTCATCCTGTATTTCACCCACTATTTCCTCAATGATATCTTCAAGCGTCACAAGACCCGACGTACCTCCATATTCATCAAGGACTATGGCAATATGGACCTTCTTTTTCTGCATTTCCTTCATCAAATCCGAAATTCTTTTTGTTTTGGGAATAAACAGGGCATCCCTCATAATATCCGCAAGTTTAAATCCGTCCGAAGAATCCGAGGGTGTCCTGGCCGCTATCAAATCCTTGGCGTAGAAAACACCTTTTATGTCATCCATATCTTTTCCGTAAACCGGAATCTTGGAAAACAGGGTCTTTCTCACTATATTTTTTGCGGCTTCCACGGATTCATCTTCGGAAACGGCGATAATGTCAACGCGCGGCGTCATAATTTCCCTGACTATCTTATCTCCAAACTCGAATATGGAATGTATAAGCTCTTTCTCTTCGCGGGGAATTACGCCTTCTTTCTCACCGACATCGACAAAAGTCCTTATTTCTTCCTCTGTAATTTTCGTCGGGAGGACCTGATAGTCAGTCCCGATTATTCTCATAAATACCTTTACTATAAACATAAATATTTTATTTACCGGCGTCAGGAAAACGGATATCGCATTAAGATAAGGAAGACAGAATATGGAAATCCCCTCGGCATGCTTTCTGGCAAATGATTTCGGAATAATTTCCCCGAAAGTCAGTATGAGGAACGTAACCGCAAACCACGAAATTGCTATCGTCATACCCATAGGAGCATGGGCAAACAGCTTATCGGCCACGAGAGCTCCCATAGAAGCGGCTCCTATGTTCACTATATTATTTCCGACAAGTATCGTAACCAGGAGTTTGTCGGATTTTTTAACCCAGATATTTAGAATCTCGGACTTTTTACCCTCTTTCCCGATCAGCTGCTTTATCCTGAGTTTTGTCATAGAAGTCAGCGCTGTCTCAACACCCGAAAAAAAAGCCGAAAAGAGAATTAAGATACCAAGAATAATCATTTCTACAGCAGTTCCCGCAGACATTTGATATCACCCGAAAACATTTTTTATAAATACAGCTTGAACAACAAAATCGCCAGTAAAACCCCTAAAACAGCACCTGAAACTACCTCATATATTGAATGAATTTTTGCCGCGACTCTGCTTTGCGCTACCATAAACGCCAACAAAAAACCGATAGCCACAAGCAGCCGGGATTGCGAAACAAATATTATTGCTCCCCACATAGCAAAGGCAACCGCACTGTGGACGCTCGGCATACCGCCCAGAAGAGGGCTCCCCCTGTGCAGAAGCAATTTAATCATTATTGATATGGTAACCGCAAGAAGAAAAACAATAAACGTTATATGACTCGGAATACCGACAATATAGTTAATCCCCACTTCAATACGCGTATCCAAATGGCTGTAAAAAATAATATAGCCTATTATTATAGCCACAAACGAAGAGAGCAGTACGGCTCCCGCAGAAACATCTTTGACTATCTTTGCAATGGGATGATATGTTTCGCTTATCATATCGGTAAGAAGTTCGATACACGTATTAAAAACTTCAGTTATCAACACAAAGAATATCAGGACGGACAGAATCATAAATTCACTTTTGTCGATACCAAAATACATACCCATCAGAACAATAAGAATCGCTATCAGGAAATGAATACGGAAATTCTGCTGGGTGCGCAGTATATAGTAAAGACCTTCTATCGCATGATTAAAACTTTTCAGGATTTTGTTAGTAGTTTCCATTTTTTCCTATTCCATAATATGTCGCTTATCTGTTCCTGTTTTCTATCCATGCGGCTTTTGGATCCGGGTTTTGCGTCATCATATCCCATAAGATGCAAAACCCCGTGTATAAGATATATCATAAGTTCCTTGCCTGTTTCATTCGAAAACTCACCGGCCCTTTTTTCAGCCATTTCAACGGAAACCATTATGTCCCCCAGATAATCTGCATCTCCCTTCACTTTCGCGCCTTCCATCATAGGAAACGACAGCACATCCGTAGGACTGTCCATGAACATATATTTTTTATTGTATCTGCGTATCGTTTTATTGTCCACAAAAGATACCGAAAGTTTTATGTTTTTCCTGCGGGTTTCGGTTTTCAGAACATACTTTACCGTTTTCCGCGCAACAGATATATCAACTTTCTCTTTTTGGAGATTTATTATCTCTATCTTCATTCTTGGGATATTTAACTCTTGTATGAAACATTCCGCTCAATACAATGCTAAAAGCATCTTTGATATCTTCAATGTCTTTTATCGTAAGAGGACATTCATCCAGTTGGCCGTCTATAATCTTTTCATCCACTATCTCATTGATAAAATTTCTGATTCTGGCGGGAGTTGGTTTTTCAAGCGTTCTTGACGCCGCTTCGACTGCATCCGCCAGAAGAACTATCGCGGCTTCTTTGGATGAAGGCTTGGGACCGGGATATCTGAAAGCCTCTTCGTTCACATCCCCGGCGGCATTGCTTTGATCCTTGGCCCTTTTATAAAAGAAATACACAAGGCTTGTTCCATGATGCTGGCGTATTATATCGAATATCGCGCGGCTTATTTTATATTTTTTCGCCAATTCTATGCCGTCTTTCACATGTGCGGTTATAATAAGATTGCTCATACTCGGTATAAGCTCGTCGTGCTTGCTTTTTATACCGCTTTCATTTTCCGAAAAGTATTCCGGTTTTATCGTTTTTCCTATATCATGGAAATAAGAGCCGACTTTGGCAAGAAGAGAGTTCGCTCTTATCTTATCCGCGGCGGATTCGGAAAGGTTTCCCACTATCAGGCTGTGGTGGTAAGTTCCGGGCGCATCTATCATCATCTTTCTCAGAATCGGATGGTTAAGATCCACCATTTCAAGAAGGTGTATATTTGTTATAAGCCCGAATCCCGTTTCCAGAAAAGGAAGAACTCCCATAACGATAAAAGGAGCAGCCATACCCGAAGAAAAACCTATCCCCGCCATCTTTAACGATTCCTCAATATTCGTTCCCCATACGGTTTCCATAGCGAAAACCGTCATAAACATCGAAACCGCCGTAAATAAACCGGCTTTTATGAGGCCGGAACGGTACCTAACGCCTGATACCGAGGTGATTGCCACCATCCCCCCTATAATACCGGTAAAAGCGACTGTCATACTGCCGGAAATCAGTGCACAGAAAATACTCGCGAGAAGAGTCGTAAAAAGAGCTATTCTCGAATTCACAAGCATCGCAAGCGTCATAGATATCACTGCCATAGGCAGTATGAATTCTGAAAAACCCATATAAATCACGGCTTTATAAATAATACCCGCAAGCACAAAAAGTATTTCCATCATAAAAAGTACTTTGTTATTGCCGAATATGTCGCTTTGAAATTCCCTCAGATAAATCCCTGCCGCGAATATAAGCATCAGAACAATAGCAACCTTGCCAAGAAAAACAAGATATTTGCCTTTCAAAAATTCCTTTGTAAACGCAATCTTGTAATAAGCTTTAAGCATCTCAATCTGTTTTTCAGTTACAATGGTGCCTTTTTTAACAAGCACCGTGTTTTCAGGCACCTGATCGACAACCGGACGGACGGACAAAGCGGCTTTTGTCTTTTCTTCCTTTGTGAGTTCCGCGCTGTAAACAATATTAGGGACAATACATACCGAAAATATTTTTACTGCGGGATCTCGTATTTTCCTGTTGTCGGAAAAGCATTTGTCCGCTATTTTTTTTATATCTGAAATTATCTTCGCGCGGACATGGATATCCGCGATATTCCTGTCTTCAACCGTATTGCCCGACATTATACGTATTTTCTGATAATCACCTGTTTTTTCAATCTGAAACCTGTCATCCATGCTTATGACACCTGCCCGGTAAATATCTTTCAGCGCAGAGACAATGCTTTCCTTTACCAGGTAAGGATTGTCTTTTCTCATCAGAAGCGTTATTTCATCGTCTGACAGCTCAAAAATATCCGCTGATTTAGCCGCGGCAAGTTTTTCCTCGATAGCGACCGCGCCATCCGCCGAAATTCCGGCAAGTGTCTCAAAAAAGGAATTTATTTTTTGTAGGTTTGATGCTTCAACATCAACCTCCCTGATACATACGGGAGGAACAGACTGCATCGCTTCGTCTTTAATTTTCGCGGTTTTCTGCCTGTCCGCGTATTCGAAAGCGTACTCAGAAACAATATTTCTGCCGCTCACATCTCCGTCTTTCAACGGGATTTTCACAAAGAAATTATCCCATAAGACTGTAAGCGACAGCAAAACCAGCGAACTCAGTCCTATTAAAGCTTTGAGAAACAATCCGCTTGCGAAAAAGCGCGGCGCGGATGTTTTTTCGTTTTTATCATTCATGTTATATGTTAT
>JAQUNG010000076.1 GCA_028717725.1 bacterium
CTTGCGGAAGAATCGTATAAAAATGCCATAAAATGCGATCCTCGGTTTGAAAAAGCTTATGTAAACATGGGGTTTCTTCTGAAGGAAACGGGAGATTATGAAATGGCAATCGCTTACTTTAAAAAGGCGCTGGAACTTGACCCCGAAAATTCCGCCGTCCATCTGGGACTTGCGCAAATATATGATTTGAATAAATATAACAATGAGCTGGCCCTGCGTCATTACGAAAAATATATCCGGCTCGAGCCCGCCGGCAAATATTCGGCGGATGTCGCGGCGCGGATTAAAGTTTTGAAATCGCGGTAATTCAAAGTAATATAATATATTATATATTCGCCGGGAAAATAACAGGAACAGGGGAGATGTCTTTATGAGAAAAATATTGTATTTGTTATGCGCGCTGTCGTCAGCCACGACTGTTTTCGGGTGCGCGACAGTGGAGGGAGATCTTGATAATCCGGTAAGAACGGTAACAGACGCCGCGGCAAAGGGTGTTTCGCTTAAGGGGGAATTACAACAGCAGGACAGGGATGCTATCGATCCTATGGGTATAGAATAATTTATTTCTTGCGGCGACAATAATTAAACCCGCAACACTCTATCATCATTAAAGAGGTTGCGGGCTCGCTTTTTACGAATAATGAGATTTTATTCAACTGCTTGACAAAAATACTTTTTTTGATATAATTACAGTATATTAACAAATTAAAGTAAATACTTTAATATTTTTGGCCGGGCGGGAGATTTGAGGACAAAGGGAGTTTTTCTGCGTTTTTAGCGGCCGGCGCGGGTTTTGGAGTCTTTTCGGAAACGGAATTTAAGGTTTTGTTATGCCCAAGAAATTAATTTTTTCCAAAGATATCGTCGAAAAATTCAATATTCCTTATCCCACTGTCACTCACTATACCAATATGGGTTTTTTTTCGGTGGTGAAGAAGAAAGGTAATAAACGGCTTTATGACGAGGATGAAATAAAAATACAGCTGGAAAAAATCCGCGTATTGACCGACAAAGGATATCCTTTGCGCCTGATACGGGAAATACTGATAAACGGGGAAAAACTGACGTGAGCTATTATAAGGTTTTGGGATTGGAGAAAGAACCGTTTTCGACAAGTCCGGATCCTGCTTTTTTCTTTGAATCCCTGGAACATAAGACGGCTCTTACAAACATTTTGATTGAAATACGCCTGAGGCGCGGGCTTAGCGTGATACTCGGAGATGTCGGAACGGGCAAGACAACCCTGAGCAGAAAACTTTTCCAGATGCTCGGCAGCAGGGAAAATATAGATTTCTTTATGATACTTGACCCTAATTATGAGACCGAGTTCCTGTTTCTGATGTCGCTGGTAAAAACATTAGGACTGGAATTAAATAAGGATGATCCGACGGTCCTTGATTTGAGGGAGGAGATAAAAAGGTTCCTGTTCCAGAGAGGCGTTAATGAAAAGAGGACGGTGGTGCTTCTTATAGACGAAGTGCAGAAACTTAATGCGGTGTCGCTTGAAGTGCTGAGAATCCTGTTAAATTACGAAACAAACGAATTTAAACTTCTCCAGCTGGTCCTGCTGGGTCAGATGGAATTTCTGCCGACGCTGGTTGAAACCAGGAACCTTATGGACAGGGTAAGCCTGAAATACACTCTGGGGCCGCTGAATGAGGAAGAGACCCGCAAGATGATAGAATTCAGAATCGCGAAAGCGGGTTATCAATCCGCCGAAAAATTATTTTCGGACAGGGCTTACACGGAAATTCATAAATATACAAGAGGATATCCCCGCCGGATATCGATGCTGTGCCATAAAGCCCTGAAGAGCATCGTTATGGGAAACAAGCTTTTCGTTGACGAGAAAACCGTTCAACATATAATAAATTCAGAGGTCAAATTAGGATGGCAAAAAGAAGACCAACTCCTGAAGAACAATTATTAGATATTATAGAAAAGGGGGACAATTTTGCCGGCGGCAAAATCGGGAAAAGGAGATTGACCCCTTTCGGTTTTTCCGGAGCAAAGGGTTTTATATACGCACTCAGGATAAAAAGCAGGACTTTTTTTGCCGCCGTGTCGAAAACGGTTAAAGAACCGAATTTAAAACTTATAAATGGTTTGTTACTTGTGCTAATCTGTATTATATTCGGATTTTCGCTTTTTGATTTTTTGGTCAGGAGCCCGAGGATAGAGGATTTTCTCCATGATATGCAGGCGGGCGCGTTTGACAAAGCTTCCGGCGGAGGTGAAAGCGCGCAGGGCAGGCCTTTTCTGCACTATCTTGAGATGGTGAGGAGAAGGAATATATTCAACCCCCTGGAAATCAAAAGGTTTCAGAAGGAGGAAAAACAGCCGGTCGTGAATGTCAGGGAAATGGTAAGCGACCTTGCCCTTGTGGGCATATCATGGGACAGGGATAATCCGGTTGCGATGATAGAGGATAAAAAAAATCAGAAGACTTATTTCCTGAAAAAAGGCGATACATTCGCTGATTTCAGGGTGGAGGAGATATTTCCCGACAGGGTCATCGTAAAGTCGGGGCTGACGAAAATCGAAATGAAATAATGCAATAAGGGCCGCAGTGTATGCTTAAAAAAATTATATGTTTCGCTGTTTTGGTTTATTTTTGCCGTATGCCCGCGCTGTTTTCCGAGGATACCATGGCGGGGGCCGTTCCGGAACGCGCCGAAGACGCCGGAACGGTTATCGAAGAAATACGGGAAAACGAGACCCCGCGCCGTTTTGTCAGTATGGAAGAAGGGCTTTCGCGGAAAATAAGTCTTGACCTCAGGGGTATAGATATCGTCGATGCCATAAAGTTCCTCGCGATGAAGGGCGAGTTGAATATAGTCACGAGCAAAAGCGTCAGCGGGAGAACGACTCTTTTCCTGTGCGATGTCACGATTTCCGATACTCTCGATGTGATACTTATCACCAATAAACTGGCGTGCGAGAAAAAGAAAAACATCATTACCGTTATGACGGAGGCCGAATACGAGGCCCTTTACGGCCAGAAATATACCGACAAAAGGGAAATCAGGACTTTAAAACTTTCATATGCCTCTGCTTCGAAAGTCGGGGCGGCGCTTTCAAGCATCAAAAGCACAATAGGAGCCATTATTACCGATGATGCGTCGGGGACCGTTATTCTCATAGATACTCCGGAAAAAATATCCGAAATGGAGAAAGCTGTTTATGAGTTCGATGTGGGGATGGAAAAGAAAAAGGTTCCTACGATAAACAGGGTCTTTGAGCTCGAATACGCGAAAGTGAAAGATATCGAGCCAAAAATAAAGGAACTTCTGACCGAAAATGTGGGAGTGCTGTCAACCGACGAAAGGACCAACAAGATAATAGTGAGCGACCTGCCGTTCGCTATAGAAAGGATAGAACATATAGTCGAGAATTTTGATTCGAAAACCAGGCAGGTATTCATAGAGGCGAGGATTGTGGAGATAAGCCTGAGCGATAAATACACATGGGGAATAAACTGGGAGAAGGTTTTCGAGGATGTCCATAACTTTACGCTTACCGGTGTTTTCCCCGCCGGCGACCTGGCTTCATACGGAAGAATTGCCATAGGCACGTTAAGCAGGGATGAATATCAGGCGACGTTGACGATTCTTCAGGAAGTGGGGGATATCAAAATAGTATCCGCTCCCCACATAGCGGCCTGCAACAATGAGGAATCCAAGATAATGGTAGGGAGCCGCGAACCTTACGCCACAAGCACGATTTCTCAAAGCGAAACCACGGCGACTACGTCGTGGCAGGCCGAGTTTGTCGATGTGGGTGTTACCTTGACGGTGACCCCCACCATCAATAAGGACGGTTTTATTAAAATGCATATCAAACCCGAAGTGAGCACGCTGAGGGACTGGTTTGAGATAGAGGACGACGCCGGAGTTGCGCAGATAAGATTGCCTATTATCGATACGACAAACGCCGAAACCGATGTCCTTGTGAAAGACGGGACAACAATAATCATAGCTGGGCTTATAAAAGACATAAAAAGGGAAAGTTCCGACAAAGTCCCGTTTCTCGGAGATATCCCGCTTCTGGGATATCTTTTCCAGAGCAAGGCGACAGAAAACACGAAAAGCGAAGCCGTAATTTTTATTACCCCTCATATAATAAGCGGCGACAGCAATATCCTGTATGTGAACGACACGGATAAGGCTAAAAAACCCTTAAAGGAAATCTCCGCGGGGGAAGAGAAGGACAGAGGGGAAAACATTCCGAAAAACGCGAAACCCGTTAAGAAGAAAAAGCATTGAAGATATGAAAGAGAACTTTTTTAAAATACTGGTAACGGCGGTTATCCTGTGCATACTGCTTATCCTTGTCGCGGGATGGTTTTATACCTGTTTTATATACGGCCGCAATATAGACAGGATGAAGGGAGAACTGGAGCAGGTTATTTCCTCTCTTGAGGAAAAGCAGAAGGAGCTTCAATCCGAGAGGGAAATGAGAGCCCTTACGGAAGGGAAGCACAGCCAGCTCGGCGAAACCGCGCGGGAACATAAAGATACGATAGACAAATTAAAACAGAAGAACGCCGAACTCGAACAGTTAACCAATGAGCTTACGCGGACAAAAACGGAAATGGAACAAATGCTGACCTCGAAAGAAATGGATTTTAACAGTCTCCGCGACGCGCGTAAAATCGAAATGGAAAAATATGAGAAAACCGTAACGGAGGAGAAAAACAGGAATAAATCCCTTGAGGAACAGAAGAATATCCTGTCGGAAAAGATTTCCGATATGCGTTCCGAAATAGACCGGCTCCGCGTAAACGGCGATGAAGCCAGGCTTGAACTGGAACGGGCCAGAGAACGTGTTGCGGAACTCGAGGAAGTTAAAAAGACCGCGTATGTAAAAGAAACGGCGGGGAAAGAATCCAAGGAAGAGACGCTTGTTTCGGGGGCAAAAAGCGTAAAAAAGGAAGCGGAAAAAACCGATGTGAGGAAAAGGACTTCAAAATCTAAAAAAACCGAAGAAATTTCCATAGAACGGCCGGCGGAACAAACAGGACTGCAAGAAGAGCCGGCAATATATTACAATGCGGCGCTGGAATGCCAGCAGACAGGCAGGTATAAAGAAGCGCTCGATAATTATAAAAAAGCCCTTGCTCTGGATCCCTCGGATCCCGATATCCACTATAACCTCGCGATACTTTATGACGAGAACATCGAGGACAACAAAAAAGCGGTTTACCATTACAAAAGATATCTCGAACTGAACCCGGGAGCCGAAGACAGGGGTGTTGTAGTCCACTGGATTGATGAGGCGGAAAGAGAAGAAAACTGGGGAAACAACCTCCATAAGTTTGATTTTTTCAGAAAATAAACGGCGGATACCGGGAATCTTTTACGTGAAAAAAATAATGCCGGACTGGAAACTCGCATGCGGTTTTGCCGCGCTGCTGTTCCTGATACTGGTCATCGGGCTGACAGGCATTTCGCGTATATCTTCGTTCAGCAGACAGCTTGACAATCTCGGCGGCAAACATTTTCCCCTGCAGAAAGCGGCGCTGGAAATACGCATACAGACCGGCATATACGCTATGTATGTCAGGAATTATGTTTTTTGGAAAAGTTTTAAATACCTGGAAGCCGCGAGAAAACGTGTCGGCGCGGAAGACATAAACGATATAAAAAATAAATCGAAAGAGCAGATTGAATATTTCGGTTCTTTGGCCGATGATTCAGGGCAAAAAGGTTTCGCTTTGCGGATGGACGGGCTTCAAAGCAGTCTGTTTGATGCGGGAGACCGTATTTTGGAATTGTCGGACAGGCTGGAAGACACGGAAAACAGCGGCAAAAAAGAGGAATTGCGCGATTCGATAAATAAACTTATGATGGTTTTTGAGACGCGCCTTTTCGCGATAGATGATTTTATCGAAAACGAAGTCCAGAGATACAACCTGCGCGTTGTGGAGAAGGAACTCGAATACGCGCGGGGCGCCAAAAAGAAAGCGTATGCGCTTCTCAGCTGGGCTGTTTTTTTTGCGGTCCTTATAGGAAGCCAGACGGCCGTAATCGTATATAACAGCAGGAAAAACGACAGGCTGAAAAGAGAAGGACTGATTAAAAAAATGATAAAGATAGAGGAAAAAGAAAGAGAGAACCTGTCGATGCAGGTCCATGACCAGATGGGGCAGGATCTCAGCGGACTGAAAATATATCTCGACGTCATTTCGAATTCCATCGGGGAAAAAACGCCGGATATCGAAGAGAAAATACGGAAATGCAAAAACGTGCTTTCGGGGCTTATCAATAAGAGCCACAACATAGCCGAACTGCTTAGACCTCCGGCGCTGGATGAACTCGGGTTTCTGGACGCGGCAAAGGGGATGGTGTCGCAATACCGCCATATTTCGGATCTTGATATTTCTTTTGCCTCTTATCCGGAAAAACTTGAAATAAAGGGAGAATATGAGCTTCTTTTATACAGGATAATACAGGAATGCCTTACAAATATAATTAGGCATTCGAAAGCGACGAAAGTATCGATAATCCTGGAAAAAGCGGGAAACGGCATCCTTGAGTTAATGATTAAGGATAACGGAGTGGGTTTCGGGAATTCAGGCGAAAAACAGGAAAGCGTAGGACCCGCCGGCGAAAGGTTAAAACTCGGGCTTCTCGGGGTAAAAGAAAGGGTGGAGTTTTTTCAGGGGACTTTTAAGCTGCTTTCCCCGGAGGGAAACGGAACGATTATAACGGTTAAACTGCCTTTGGAGCGGGATTATGGCGTGTACGATAATAATAGCCGATGACCATGATATTATCAGGGAAGGTATAAAGAATATCCTGAAAAGCGAGAGTTCATATAAAATCGTGGGCGAAGCTTCGGACGGTAAAAGCGTTATAGACAAGGTAAAAACGGCAAAACCCGATATCCTGCTCCTCGACATTTCCATGCCGGAGATGAGCGGACTCGAAGCGATCAGGGCCATACGGCTGTCATCGCCTGAAACAAAAATACTCATAATAAGCGTTCATAAATCCAACGCATATATAATGAAAGCCCTCGAATCGGGGGTTATGGGGTATTTGCAGAAAGAAAATGCCGGAGAGGAGCTGATTCCGGCCCTGGAAAAGATAGCAAAAGGCCGAATTTATCTCAGTTCCTCTATCTCAGCCTTCCTGATAGATAAAGCCGTGAACAGGGATAAAAAACCTTCGGAAACCGGAGATGTCTTATCCCTGAGAGAAAAAGATGTAATACGGCTTGTCGCTGAAGGAAAGATTGCGAAGGAAATATCTTCTCTGTTGTGCATCAGCCCGAGGACGGTGGAAAATTACAAGAATAATATTTTAAAAAAACTGGGCCTTCACAAGACCGGAGACCTCATTAAATATGCTATAAAGCACAATATTGTAGATCTGGACAATTTCTAAATGTAGAGTAGTTTGCGCAAAAAAAATGAGTGTTTTTACCGGTAGTTATCGTTAGGGAACTTGTGTTATATTGGATATGAGGCCAAATAAATGAAAAGAATGTTGCGCAAAATGATGTGCGTTTTTGTCTTTTCCCTATGTGTTGTTTTTTGTTCCTCCGTTTTTGCGAATCCCGAATGCTATAAATTAAGCTCACCCGTGGTCTGGAACACCGCCGGTTCCGGAAATTTCCTTCTCGACTCCGGCAAAGCTGGGCTTCCCGGTTATTATGAGAGCGGCTTGCCTTATAAGACCGAAGGGGAAATAGAATCGCTTACGGTCGCGTGGAGATCCAGAGGAAAAGTCGAAATAGAGGTAAGCGCGGATAACGGGCGCAGTTTTGTCAGGGCTGTAAACGGCGTCCCTATTACCGCAGGTTTCGTTAAAGGGAATATGATAAAGTGGAAGGCTTTTATTTCCGCGCGCAGCGAACTTGAAGAGGTCAGGTTGTATTATACGGATACTTCGGGCGTAGTGTCTTCGTTCGGAGAGCCGGTTCTTTCGGGGTTTAGATACCGCAAACCCGTTTATTTATCCAACGGTTCGGATGAATCCGTATTCAATCATCAACTGAAAATAAGAGTAGGCCAGTCCGAGGGCTCGGTTTTCGCGGATACCCATTGTGACGGGAACGTCAGGCAGGATTTTTCCGATATCAGGTTTACCGCCGCGGACGGCATTACACTGATCCCTTATTATATCGAGAAAATCGAAGGGGTTCATCCTTCTTCAACTGCGATCTTCCTGATAAAGCATCCTCATTTGCCTCCGGGTTCTTCATACATATACTTATACTACGGTAACACTGCCGCCTTGAGCCTGTCTTCCGCGGAAGATGTATTTGATTTCTATGATGATTTTTCATCGCCCGAACTTGACGGGGAAAAGTGGCTGGCGCTTTCGGGTAAAATCAATGTTTTCGGTGGGCAGTTGAAGCTTGAATCGGGCGAACTGGCCGTGAAAAATTATGTAATGGCTGACGGCATAATAGAATATGAAGCGCGCGCGGGCGAAGGAAGCGAAATAAGGGTTATTATAAAAGGCGATGAAACCGCCGAACTTGCATCTCTGGGCGAAATTGTTTATTCATCCATTTATGACGGAGCCCAGCATTGCATAGTGGCGGGCGATATTGTCAAATCGAATTCCCCCGTGCCGATAGAGGCCGGTAAAAATTATGATTTTAAAGTTATAAGGAGTAATCAGAGTGTTGCTTTCAGTCGGTCTGCGAGAGGGTCAGAGCTTGTCCAGGCCGAAGTGTCCTACGTGGGCAGGAGCTCGCTGAGAGAAGGGTATGTAGGCCTGAAATCCGCGCCGGAATGCGTAAGTTATTTTAACTGGTTCAGGATAAGGAAAAATGAACTTTATTTTGTCAGCGTTGATAAGAAGAAATCGCTGGATGCCTCTTTCGA
>JAQUNG010000077.1 GCA_028717725.1 bacterium
TGCTGCCATCTTATCTCCCCATCGGGCATTTTTACCCGTTCCTCATGGGATTCAATGGGGTTTTCCCATGATAGGGATTTTATCTTATCCGTTACAATCTTCCTGTCGGAAGACACCACGAAAGGCATAAATTTCCTGCCTGTCAGATCTTTGCGCTTTTTGCCGAAATAGCGGCAATAAGCTTCATTCACGAATGTAAGTGTGTTGTCGGGAAGGAACCTGCATATAAGTTCCGTTTGCCCTTCTACTATCGCTTTATAGCGTTCCTGGTTATAGCGCAGTTCCCTCTCCTCTATTTTCCTTTCGGTTATATCCAGGACATAGCCCTCGTAATGCGTTATTTTCCCTCTTTTATCCCTTACGATGACCGTAGAATCATAGATGAATTTTTCCGTTTTATCCGCTGTGTATATCCTATACTCCTGTTCGAATTTATCAATAGCCCTCCTGCTATATTCCTTCACTTCGCGCTCGACTCTTTCTATGTCGTCGGGATGCACGATATCGGAATATTTAATTTTACCCTTCACGAAATCTTCGGCCGCATACCCGAACTGTTCTATGTTGTTGGACACATACGCCACGGGCCAGCCTTCCTTCGCAATCCACCTGAATACAACCACAGGGCCCCTGGTATGAAGTTTTTTCTCCCTTATCAGCGCTTCTTCGGCTTTTTTGGATTCCGTAATATCCTGCACCAGCACGAAAACTATCTTCTCATCGTTGATTTTGAGTATCCTGGCATCCACCTTAACGGGGAATTCATATCCGTCTTTTCTCCTGTTTTCCGCTTCGACGGAAAAACCGCCGAACGAAAAACTCGCTTCAACAAGACCGGGAAGTATCTTTGCCGTTTTCGCGCTTACGATATCTTTGATATGCATATTTTTAAGCTCTTCCCTGCCGTATCCCAGCATCTTGACCGCTTCTTCATTGCAGTCTATAATTTTCCCATCCATCGTCTCAAGAAAAACGGCGAACGGCGCCATATCAAACAATTTTTTGAATTTTTCTTCGCTCTCGCGAAGCCGTTCTTCGATTCTTCGCCTTTCGGTAACATCAATAAATACCGACATCTTCGAGACAACTTTCTCGCCGTCAAATATAGGCGTATTGACAATATAGAACCAGCGGTTATCTTTCGGGCTCAGCCTTTCCCATTTTACCGTTTCGCCCTTAAAAACTTTCTCGTTGACACACCAGGGACATACCGACTTCCTACCGTGCAAAACCTCATAACATTTCTCGCCGGTAGCGTCCCTGCCGGTCCTTTTTATAAGATTTTCATTCATAAAAGATACGGTATAATCCGGAGAGCAAACATAAATATAGCCGTCGAACGCTTTGACTACGGCGGACATAAACGCTTCTTTTTCTCTGAGGGTTTCTTCTGTCAGCCTGCGCTGGACCTGAAGCGCCTGGACATCAACAAGGCGTTTTTTCAACTTTTCCACTTCGGCAAGCAATTCTTCTCTGCTCTGTGTATTCTCCTTCATAACCTCTTTCCGTATAAGTTGTTATGATTATATTACCTATCGCCCGTAATGCCAAGCATTTCTTTCGCTTTTTTCATGTCGCAGGAGTTCACCATTAACTTTATCCGTCCTATATCCGGATCACAGAGAGCTCCGACCGAAAAAGTGTCGTGTCCAGATAAAAAACATTCCACCCCTCCGGTTTCCAGCGCCGACCTGGCAAGTTCCGCGGCGAAAATGCGGCGGTAAGAAGAAACTTCCTCAAAATCATCCATAAGACGTCTTCTTTACCTAATAAAAGATTATTTAAATTTGAAATTTCTTTCGCGGAACAGCCGGATGCATGCATCAACCACTTCGGGATCGTAAAGTTTTCCCCTGTTCCGGAATATTTCTTCGAGAGCTTTATCAATCCCGAGCGCCGCTCTGTAAGGACGATGAGAAGCCATTGTTTCCACGACATCGGAAACACCTATTATACGCGCACCCAAAAGAGTCTCTTTGCCCGTCAATCCTGACGGGTATCCCGAACCGTCAAATCTTTCATGGTGCTGGAGCACGATATCCGCTACCGGCCAGGGAAAACCAATATTTTTCAGGATATCATATCCCACGCGCGGATGGGTTTTGATTATCTTATATTCTATATCCGATATTTTTGCGGGTTTATTCAGTATTTCAGCGGGAACATATATTTTCCCGACATCATGTATGGAAGCCGCAATCCTTATACCCTCGATCTCTCTCTCCGGAAGCTTCATTTCCGAAGCTATGGCGTTCGCAAGCTGGGCGACCCTTCTCTCATGTCCGGCGGTATACGGATCCCTCACCTCAACTATGCTTCCCATCGCGTTTATGGTGCTTTCCACGCTGTTTTTCAACTTCTCATAACTTTCCTTAAGCTCCGTTTCCTTTCTGCATCTCTCAAGCGCGTTTGTAAAAATCTCGCCCGTTATTTTCAAAAGCACAACTTCGTCAGCCGTCCACTTTCTCTGTTTTTTCACGGAATCGAAACCCAGTATCCCGAGCGGGTTCCCCGCGACTTTCAATATAACATTGGCAAGCGATTTGATGCCTTCGGCGCGGAATTCGCTTCGCTCGTTCTCCGCTTCCGCGGGAAGCGCGGAAATATCGTTAATGTACACTATTTCATCTTTTTTTAGTTTGTCTATTATCCAGCCGAATTTTTTCGTTTCAACGGACATTAATCTTTCCTTCTGCGGAGCAACGCCTTCGGCGCACCATTCATACAGGTTATCCATAACATCGCTTTCATCCCTGAAAATAAAGACGTAACTCCTGTCTGCTCCGGCAAATTGCCCTATCTGTTTTAAAGCTCCCTGTATCTCATTGTTTATGTTCTCGCTCTTCATATTTATGAAGCTGCTCGAAATAGTAGTGATAAGCCGTTCGAATTCCAGCCTGTAATTCGCCTTTTCCTCGGCTTTTTTCCAGTCCGAAACATCTATCAGTGTTTCCATGGAGCAGGACTGTCCGTCAAGCTCGATAAAAGTCTCTCTTTTGATAACCGGAACCTTTTCTCCCGAAGGCCTTTCGACCTCCACTTCTTTGTTTTTCGCGCCGCCGGGGATGTCTTCGACTACAAAATATTTTTTTTCTGTGTCCGAGAAAAAATCTTTCGGGTTTCTGCCGATCATTTCACCTCTCTGTCTCTGAAATATCTTAAGAGCTGACGGATTGATGTCTATAATCTCGGATTTGTTATTTGTCACTATGATGCCCACCGGCGAATTTTCGATAAGCTTCCTGAATGTTTCCCTGCTTCTGTAAATTTCCTCTTCGGCTCTCTTCCTGACGGTAATATCCTCGCCAAACCTGTAATAACCCGTTATTTCCCCTTCTTCATTTTTCTTCGGTATAACTATAAGATGGACGGGGAATACGGTGCCGTCTTTATGGACAAGATTTACTTCGTCATTGTACATTCCCGTTTCGGAAGCTATTTTATGGACTTCGTCGGCGGAGGAGGATGTTTCATGCAACATCCCCACTTTAAGATTTTTTACCGCTTCTTCAACCGTGTACCCGAGCATTTTTCCGGAAAACCTGTTCCAAAGCGTAATATTGCCGTCTTTATCAACCTCGCAAAGATGCATCGGGATGTATTCTATGGAAAGCCTGTATTTCTCCTCGCTTTCGGCAAGCGATTTCATATAATTCATCCTCTGGATGATTATCGCTATCATATTGAGGAAATGGACCAGGATGCCTTTCATCATCAATCTATAGCCGGGATACAACTGCATGTACCCGATAGCCGCAATCTCTCCTTCCCTGACGCTCGCAAGGGCATATCTTCCGGCGTTTCTTTCCGATTTTATATCTTCGCTGAACGCTTCGGGGAATATATTCAAAAGGCACGCGCGGCAGGAAGAGCAGTCGACTATCTCTTTATCCTTAAACGCTCTGAAAACATCTTCCGTCACTTTTTTGACAAGGGCGGGTTTTTCTTCAAGGAAAGAAAGTCCTGTTTCCCTTTCCGTCATCACGACCTCAAGCTTTATCAGGTTGCCGGGTTTCGAAGAAGCGAACGCAACACATTTAGCATTACACATACGCAAAAGGTTTTTGCATAATACGGAATATATTTCTTCTTCGCTGGCGCCTTCCACTTCAAGAAACGTATCGCATATTATCCTGAAAGGCTTGCTGCCGCTGTCAAAAACCACCGTTGTGCGCTCTATCTCATCCTCGAACGAATTCCCGGTGTCTTTTAATACGTCATTCATAAGATTTTCCGCGTTAAATCTGTTCCGAAATGAATTTGAAATTTTCTTTCATAAACAGCTTAAGGCATAAATCCACCGTGACAGGGTCGTAAAGTTTTCCCCTGTTTTCGACAATTTCCTGCAGGGCCCCTTCGAATCCTATCGACGGTCGGTACGGCCGCGGAGAAGACATCGCTTCCACGACATCGGCAACCGCTACTATTTTGGATTCAAGAAGTATTTCATCTCCCTTAATGCCGAAAGGATACCCCGAACCGTCCAGCCTTTCATGATGCTGGAGCACGATATCAGCCACCGGCCATGAGAATTCTATCGTTTTCAGAATATCATAGCCGAGCTGAGGGTGTGTTTTTATAATACTGAACTCTATATCCGTCAATTTGCTCGGTTTTGTCAGGATTTCGGACGGAACATAGATTTTGCCTATATCATGAACTATGCCCGCCATATAAATACCGTTTATCTGCTCTTCCGGAAGTCTCATGCCCTGAGCTATCGCGACAGCCAGCTGGGCAACCCTTCTTTCATGCCCGGCCGTATATGGATCCTTCGTCTCGACAATCCTCGCCATGGCGAGGATTGTGCTCTCCATATTTTTCTGAAGTTTGTTATAACTGTCATGAAGCGCTTTCTCGGCTTTTTTCTGTTCAGTAATATCTCTTATTACGCCCTGAAGCCCCAGTATCTCTTTTTTGCTGTTCTGCCTCAATGCGGCCGTTATCAGACATTTCATTTCCCTGCCCGTCTTGTTTCTGAGTATAACCTCATAATTTCTCACAGAACCGCTTTTCGCGATGTCTCTTTCGAATTCCCTGCCGTCAAGAGCATTAACGAATATGTCTTTATATTCCATTTTGACCATATCGTCCCTGGAAAACCCGAAAAGCACCAGGGCTGATTCGTTGACGTCCATAAATTTGCCGTCTTCCCCTGTTATAAATATGGCATCCCTGGAACTTTCGAACAAAGCCCTGTATTTTTCTTCGTTTTCCCTCAGAGCGTTTTCGACCCGCTTTCTCTGGCCTATAAGGCTTTCCAGTTCCTTGATTTTTTCCTCAAGTTCCATTGCATGGATAGAAAGGAGGTCTTCCCTTTCCTGATGGTAATCGATTTTCTTTTTGAGTTCCTGAGGTGTTAATTTCAGGTCAGCAAGTATTTCGGCGTAGGCTTCGGATAATTCCTTTGATTCTTCCGGTGTGAAAACCCCTCCTTCCATCATGGCTTTGTGGGCCGTTGCCGTGCCTATCGAGCCGGCAAGCAGTTTCTCTATTTCGCTCTGAAGCCTCGCCAACTCAAGGATGGAAATATGAATTTCTTTTCCCACACCCGTAAGACAGACCCCTTTTTTCAATATCAACTGTATTTTATCCTGCGGCAGATAGCGAGACAGGACTCTTTTTATAATCTCAAGTTTGTCTTCCAGCACAATATGGGCTTCCCTCACGGTCGACCTTATAAAAATATCCTCGTCGGGCAAAGCGCCGACGAAACCTCCGGCGTTCCTTCTTTCTTCTCTGTTTACACCGAAAAACAAAGACCCGGCGGCATAAAAACCTATATTGAAAAACATGGACCAGAAAACGGAATGGCTTATGGCATCGGGAAACTTTATACCGAAAAGCTCACCGGGCATCAGCGCTTTCAGACCGAAAATCCCTTCTGATATAAACATCGTCGATATCCAGCCGCTCGAAGCGAAACACGGGATAAAAAGAGTGTAAAACCATACCGCGAAACCGGCCGTAAGCCCCATAATGGCTCCGGCCTTATTGCCTTTTACCCAGAAGATGCCTCCGATGATCAGGGGTACGAACTGTAAAACCGCCGCAAAAGAAATCATACCCATATCAAAAAGCGAATAATTCTCTCCGACAAACCAGCCGAAAAGATATCCCAGAAGAATGAACATTCCGACCGCGAGCCACCTCCACTGAAGTATATAAGCGCTCAAATTCACCCGTTTGATTAAACCAAGCAGGGGCAGGATTACATGGTTCGAAACCATCGTGGAAACGGCCATGGCGCAAACCATCACAACACTTGTGGCCGCAGAAAACCCTCCCATCAGGACCATCATTGTAATATAACGGTTTCCGAATTTATAAGGCAGTTGCAGCGCAAAACCATCGGCTTCATTCAGAGGAAGACCCCTTATCAGGGAAGTAAACGCTATCGGGATAATGAAGATATTTATCAGAAGCAGATACGCCGGCACCAGCCACATGGCGGTTTTTATATTGTTTTCATCCGAATTTTCAACCACGCTCATATGGAACTGGTGAGGCATCAATATGACCATAAACATGGATACCGCGAGAAAAGAAAACCACGTGATAAAAGACGAGTTTCCAGTTACTCCTATTTTCATAAGGCCCGCGTATTGGCTCGACGACGACGCGCTGAACAAATCCCGGAAACCGTCATTGAGAAAATATACCGCGAAAACCCCGCACACGAACATCATCAAAAGGGTAAAAACAGACGCGATACCCATTGAAACCGCCATGCCGGGATGCCTTTCGGTAGGGTCAATCCTTCTCACGCCGAACACGAGCGTGAAGAGTATCATAAGAAGTATGACAAGAATCCCGATTTTATCCAGCCATTCGGTCTGCGATACGGATGAAGTGGTAACTATCGCTATAGTCGATATAATCGCTTTCATCTGAAGCGCTATGTAAGGCAGGGCGCCCAAAAGACAGAATACGGCTACGATACCCGCGAGCAGCTGCGATTTATTATAACGCGCCGATATAAAATCGGCGACATTCGTTATATGGTGTGAATTTTTTATCCGCACCATTTTCCTCAGTATAATCCACCAGAAAAAAACCCCGAGACACGGACCAAGATAAATGCTGATATATATTATTCCGTCTTTTGCCATCTTCGCGGCATCGCCGTAGAAAGTCCACGCGCTGGAGTAAATCGCGATGGAAAGCGCGTAAATCAGAGGACTTGAGATAAGTTTTCCCTCTTTGTCCGATTTTTTTTCGATAAAAAACCCTACCGTGAACAGGACCAGAAAATACGCGCAGAAAAACAATATCACCGTTAAAAGGTCAAACATCGCCGTCTCCGTATTCTTTCTTGTTTTTATCCGCGGAAAACACAGGAGAGACGCTCAGCCCGATAAACAGGGCAAAAATTACGGCGGTTCCCCATACGACATAAATATACATATAGGCTTCGGCGCAACTCATACCATCCAGAACCGACAGGATAGGCCAGCTCAGGAACAGCAGCGCTATGCTGAAAACAAAAAACGCAAAACCGTTTTTACGGAATGTCCGGGCCATTTTTTTCATAATTGACCGCACCTGTTGAATATCTTTATTATAAGTATAAAAAATTTAACCGATTATGACAAGATAACCTTTCTTTTTTTAAACATTCCAGAGGACTTTCGGCAAATCCGGCGGAAAGGTTTTTACCGCAATTTTATTTAACGCTTCGGGATTATTGACTTTTATATTTAATTTGTTTACATTCTATTATCTATGACGCTTGGACAAAAAGCCATTGAAGTCTTAAAAGTCAGTAAAAATTTCGGCGGGGTGACTGCCGTCAAGGAAGTCTCTTTTTCTCTCGACCGCGGGGAAATTCTCGGTTTTCTCGGGCCCAACGGCGCGGGAAAAACGACTATAATGAGGATTCTTGCCGGTTTTATCGCGCCAGATGGGGGTAAAATACTCGTGGACGGGATAAACATCCGCTCCAATCCGATAAAAACAAAAAATATGATAGGATATCTGCCCGAACATGTTCCTCTCTACAATGAAATGCGGGTGTCCGAATATCTTGACTTCAGAAGCCGCGTCAAAATAAAAGACAGGAAAACGGCCAAAAAAAGAATAGCAGATGTATCCTGTATCTGCGATATAGAATCCGTTTCGAAACGGCTTATCAGAGACCTGTCGAAAGGATACAGACAGCGGGTTGGTCTGGCGGACGCTATTCTTTCGGATCCGCCCGTTCTTCTGCTGGACGAACCGACCACGGGACTCGATCCCAACCAGTTAAGGCAGACCCGTTCCCTCATCAAAAATCTCGGGAGCAGGCACGCCGTCCTGATTTCAACCCATATTTTATCGGAAGTCGAGGTAATATGCGACAGGGCTCTCATAATCAACGAAGGCCGGATAGCGGCCAACGTCAAACTCGACAGAAACGAAAAGATATTCCTCGAGTGCGAAAACATGAACGACGCAACACTGAAAAACATACGCTCTATAAGAGAGGTAACGGATGTAAAACGGGTTTTGCGGAATTCTCTGGAGATATATACCGGGAACGATAAGGATTCCAGGCGCGACATATTCGAAGCCGTGGTCGGAAGCGGCGCAAAAATCCTATGCA
>JAQUNG010000078.1 GCA_028717725.1 bacterium
AACTTCAGTTTTTGGCTCTTTCTTTTTTCGCCAGGTTCCAATGCCACGCGAAAAAAGCCGCCGCTATCGCCAAATAAAGCGCCGCGCGCACAATCTTTGTCTGTTCCGTTTTCCTCTTAACCGACAAAAGGTTGTTATAACCTTCTTCCCTCATCTCCGTCAGCTGTTCTTCCGTATGGTTTTTGAGTTTTTTTTCATTCCATTTTTCCGTATAGGACTTGTTATCCATATACTGTTTTTTCTCGTATTCGGAAACCGACATCGAAGGATTGGCCACTTTGACCGCGCCGAAAAGGACTTCGTGCAAATTCACCATTATAAACAGCACCGATATCAGGCATATGAGCAAAGCATAAATTTCCAAAACCGTCTTTTTCATTATTTTTCCCCCATAAAGAAATGTCAGTGCATACTGTACATCCTGTCATACCTGTCTTTGTCGCCTTTTGAAAAATTCTTTTTCGCCGCTTCCTGCACGTCGTGAATCCTGCCCTTGCCTTTTTCCACCAGGAGTTTCATTCCGGTTATTATCTCCTCCGCGCGTTCGCTGTGCAGTTTTTTCGACTGTTCGATATCGGCGTCGCTGACGCCGCTGAACCTCGATATCAATTCTTCTTTCTCGGCCAGTATCTTTTCATGTTGGAGCATTATATAAACCACTTCGGCGGAACCTCTCAATATATCGAGAAAGTCCGCGAACTCGGACTCCCCCGTGTCTTTCTCCCCGCCGTCCAACGACATCCCGGCGTATTTTACGGCATTGTTCAGGTGCCCCATAAGTTCTCTGATTTTTTTTATCCGCAGGTCGACGGGCTTTTCCGGAAACGGGGACCGGAGCGTTTCCCTGATACAATCAAAATATCTATCTCTCAAAGCAAGATAAACGGCGCGGTTTAATGTATTGATTTCTTTAGCCATGGTTATCTGAATTTTACTCCTAAAAACGGAAACAATAAACAAAAAAACCCCGTTTCCGCAAAAGACGGGGTTTTTACGCGGCAAAAATCCGGTTTTCGGTTATTTTGCTTTCGGTTTCGAATCTTTGCTGTCTTTGTCTTTATTTTTACTTTTGGTTTTCTTGCCCGCGCCGATAACCGGCTGAAAATCTATAAGTTCGACAATAGCAAGAGGAGCCGCGTCGCCCCGCCTGTAAGTTGTTTTAATTGCCCTGCAATAGCCGCCTTTCCTGTTCTCAAAATGTTTTACTATCTCCGAGAAAAGCTTTTTGACGGCCTTTTTGTCCTTAAGCACGGAAACCGCCGCCCTTTTAGCGGCGAGCGTCTGTTTTTTCGCTGTAGTAATTATTTTGTCGGCCTGCTTTACAAGCTGTTTTGCTTTTACTTCGGTAGTTTTAATCCTTCCGTGGGATATAAGCTGGCACATAAGGTTAGAGAACACAGAATTCCTGTGCCCGCTTTTCATATTGAGCTTATTCGATTTTTTTCTGCCGTGCTGCATAATTTTCCGCTCCTATACATTTATTTCTGTTCTTCAGGCTCTTTTTCCAGCTTCATACCGAGAGAAAGATTAAGGCTCTTCAGGACGGCTTTTATCTCGTTAAGCGATTTCTTCCCGAAATTCCTCTGTTTGAGCAGGTCTGTCTCCGTCATAGAAACCAATTCCCCTATCGTATTTATGTCCGCGTTTCTGAGGCAATTGGTGGACCTGACAGACAATTCTATCTCGCTGATAGGCATACCCATTTTTTTCTTATTGCCTTCTTCCTCTTTTTTCTCCGTCTTGTCTTCCGCCTCGAATTCCACATAGCTGTCGTCATAATTGACGAAAACGTCAAGGTGCGCCCTGAGGATGGCGGACGACTGTTTCAGCGCTTCCTCGGGAGACAGGCGGCCGTCGGTCCAGATTTCCACTACCAGTTTATCGTAGTCCGTCATCTGCCCCACTCTCGTGTTCTCCACCGAATATTTCACCTTTTTAACCGGGGAAAATATGGAATCCATCGGTATATATCCTATGGGCTGGCCTTTCTTTTTATTGTTTTCCGCGAGGCGATATCCCCTGCCGATCTCAACATCCATCTCTATGGACAGTTTGCCCCCTTTTTCAAGCGTGGCGATATGAAGTTCCGGATTCAGGATAGTAACCGTCCCGTCGGTTTTGATATCGCCGGCTTTCACCGCGCCCTCTTTAGCCGCGTTAAGGGATATTCTTTTGGGCTCACGCGAATCTGAAACAAGCAAAATCTTTTTGATGCTCAGAAGGATCTGCGCCACATCCTCGACAACGCCTTTCATCGTCGAAAATTCATGGTCCACACCTTCGATTTTCACCGCGGTAACGGCAATCCCTTCCAGAGAAGACAAAAGCACTCTCCTGAGAGAATTGCCTATCGTGTATCCATAGCCTCTCTCAAAAGGTTCCGCTATGAATTTCGCATAAGAGCCTGTCGCGGACTGCTCTTCTTTTTTAAGCCTGTTCGGCATTTCAAATCTTCCCAGCTTAACTGACATTTTAACCTCCGTAAAAATTTATTTAACTCTACTTGGAATAAAGCTCGACTATCAATTGTTCATTTATGGCAACGGGAATTTCTTCCCTTACAGGCATATGTCTGACCCTGAATTCAAAAGACCCCAAATTTCTCTCCAAATAAGCAAGCTCCGGAAGTTTGTCTTTGTTTTCTTCCACAAACGCGATAAACGCGGGCCTGTTGCTGCTTTTTTCTTTCAGCTTCACGGTCTGTCCGACTTTCACCTGAAAAGAAGGTACGTCGACTTTCCTGCCGTCCACAACGATATGGCCGTGCCTGACAAGCTGTCTGGCGGCGGCTATACTGGGAGCGAAACCTGCCCTGTACACAAGGTTATCCAGTCTTGTTTCGAGAAGCAGCAGAAGGTTGTAACCTGTTTTGCCGCCCATCCTGGCCGCTTTCTGGAAATATCTCCTGAATTGTTTCTCAAGAAGGCCGAATATAAAACGTAATTTCTGTTTTTCGAGCATCATCACGCCGTATTCGGAAAGTTTTCTCTGTCTTTTCATACCACCGTGCTGTCCCGGAGGCGCGTTTCTCTTATGGACAGGACATTTCGCGGAACCGCACAACGCTTCCCCTACTCTCCTGCATAATTTGTGTTTCGAACCAAGGTATCTTCCCATTAAATATCTCCTTACTGATTTACTCTTTCAATATATATCCAATCAAACTCGTCTTCTTTTCGGCGGCCTGCAGCCGTTATGAGGTACGGGGGTAATATCCCTTATCAACGTAATTTCAAAACCGATTGCCTGAAGCGCCCTGATGGCGGATTCCCTGCCTGCTCCCGGACCTTTAACCCTCACCTCCAACTCCCTCATACCGAAGTCGCGGGCTCTCTGTCCCGCCTGTTCGGCGACAACCTGAGCCGCGAAAGCCGTGCTTTTTCTCGAACCGGCGAAACCTACTTTGCCGGCACTCGCCCAGGAGAGCACTTTCCCGCTCATATCGGTTATAGACACTATCGTATTATTAAATGTCGCCTGAATATGCGCAACTCCGGTGGGAACGCTTCTGGCAGCTTTTTTCGGCGCCGCTTTTTTTAAATTTCCTTTGCCTGACATTTTCGCCATAATTGTTTCTCCTTAAAGTTTCAGATCTTATTTAAGCGCCGCTGTTTTCTTTTTGCCCGCGATGGTCTTTCTCGGGCCTTTTCTGGTCCTGGCGTTTGTTCTTGTCCTCTGTCCCCGTACGGGAAGCCCTTTCCTGTGGCGCAGGCCCCTGTAGGCTCCTATGGACATAAGCCTTTTTATATTCGCGGCGACATCTCTGCGCAAATCACCTTCAACCCTGACGCTCGCCTGAATGATACCGGCTATTCTTCCCACTTCCTCGTCAGAAAGGTCTTTTGCTCTCTTGCTCTCATCTATTCTGGCGTCTTTCAGTATTTTCGACGCCGTCATTTTGCCTATACCGTAGATATAGGTAAGGGCAATCACTATCCTTTTTTCTTTTGGGATATCAACTCCTGCAATCCTGGGCACATCTTCCTCCTTTTAAAAATTTTTAACTTCGAACCGGCTCTTAAAAACAAAACATGACGGGCGGGCCATATTATCCCTGCCTCTGTCTGTGTTTCGGGTTTGAGCATATCACATGGACAACGCCTTTACGGCGCACAATTTTACATTTTTCACAACGTCTTTTAACCGATGATTTAACTTTCATATCACAATCCTCTGCATTTTAAAATCCAACCGCCTATCCGCCTTATATCAAAATCTTTTCCCGGACAGCTCCACCGCGTCACTTCTGCCGGAAAGTAATCCTTCCTTTGGTAAGGTCGTAAGGAGACATCTCAACCTGAACCTTATCCCCCGGAAGTATCCTGATGAAATTCATCCTCATTTTCCCGGAAATATGCGCAAGTATCACATGCCCGTTCGCGAGTTTCACCCTGAACATCGTATTGGGCAAAACTTCCGATACGACCCCGTCAACTTTAATTGATTCTTCTTTCGCCACAACAACACCTTTTTATCTTGTGAGAATCTCGGGGCCTTTCCCCGTGATGACAATAGTATCCTCGAAATGGGCGGATGGTTTTTTATCAATAGTCGCCACCGTCCAGTTATCTTTAAGCACTTCGACTTCAAAAGACCCGATGTTCACCATCGGCTCAATCGCAAAAACCATTCCTTCCTCGAGTTTCGGCCCGGTATCCGGTATGCCGAAGTTGGGTATCTGCGGTTCCTCGTGCATTTTCTGGCCTATGCCGTGCCCTACAAAATCCCTTACAACCGTATAGCCGTGTTTTTTCACATACTGTTCGACGGAACTGGAAATATCAAAAAGCCTGTTCTTAACGACGGCTTTGCTTATCGCGATATCCAGCGATTCTCTCGTGACCCTGATAAGATTACTCAATTCCGCGCTTACGCGCCCAACGGGATACGTGCGGGCGGCATCGGAATAAAAACCTTCATAGACGGCCCCGACATCAACGCTTACTATATCGCCTTCGCAAAGAATCCTCCCGGAAGAAGGTATGCCGTGGACAACTTCCTCGTTGACCGAAACACACAATGTCGCCGGAAATCCTTTGTAACCTTTAAACGCCGGTTTCACGCCGCGTTTTAAAAGAAATTCCTCAGCCATCAGGTCAAGTTCACCGGTCGCTATCCCGGGTTTAATTTCACGATTAAGAATTTCAAAGAGCTCAGCTAATATTTTTCCCCCGTGCCTTATGTTTCCGACCTGTTCAGGGGTTTTTATAATGATCATCAAAAACTCACGTTATTTTCCGCCCAAGCTTTCCCGAATCAAAGCGTACGTGTCGTCACGCGACAGGTCCGCGTTAACTTCCTTCAAAATACGTTTTGCCTTATAGTAATTTATAAGCCCTTCGGTTTCTTTCCTGTAAACATCCAGCCTGCGCAAAACCGTTCCCGACGTGTCATCCGGCCTCTGGTAAAGGGTCCCGCCGCATTTATCGCAGATACCTTCTTTCCGGGAAGGCATATTGACGACATGATAGACAGCGGCGCAGTTTTTACATATTCTTCTTCCCGTAAGCCTTTTGATAACCACAGCTTCGGAAACGTTAAGGTAAAGAACCCTGTCGATGCTGATGCCCGCGGAAGATAATTCTTTTTCAAGCATTTCCGCCTGAGACTCGTTTCTCGGAAAACCGTCAAGCAAAAAACCGCCGCTTTTGCCGGTTCCCGATATTGCCTCCGCCAGAAGTTTCATAACAACGGCATCGGGCACCAAGGCCCCTTTATCCATATAACCTTTGGCTTCCAGCCCGACGGGAGAAGCTTTTTTCACTTCCTCCCTAAGCAAATCGCCCGTGGAAATATGCCTGAGGCCCAAATCCTTCACAAGCATTTCCGAATGTGTCCCTTTTCCCGCGCCGGGCGCTCCCAGCAAAATTATATTCACCGTCAAATCCTGCCTTTTAATCTGCCTTTTTTAACAAATCCCTCGTAATGCCTCATAATCAGGTGCGACTCCACCTGTCTCATCGTGTCAAGCATCACTCCGACAATAATCAAAAGCCCCGTTCCGCCGAAGAACTGCGATATCCTGAAATCCACTTTGAAAAGCTCTCCTATTATCTGAGGCATTATGGCAATTAAAGTTATCGCCAGGGCTCCTACAAAAGTTATTTTCACCATCACATTTTCCAAATACTCGGAAGTCGGTTTGCCCGGCCTGATGCCCGGAACAAACCCGCCGTACTTCTTGAGGTCATCCGATATCTGGACGGGGTTAAACTGCATCGCCGTCCAGAAAAAGCTGAACGCGATAATGAGCAGGGCGTAAACAAAAGTATAAAAAGTGCTCCCGTATGAAAGCCAATTGCTTATCCACCCGAAAAATTTAATGTTTGTCATCTGCCCCAGAGTCTGGGGAAACATCAGAATACTCGACGCGAATATTATAGGTATAACACCGGCCTGCCCCACTCTTAGGGGAAGAAAACTCGCCTGTCCGCCGTAAACTTTTCTTCCCACAATCCTTTTGGCGTACTGAACCGGTATTTTTCTCTGGCCCTGTGAAACCGCGACGACGCCGGCGACAACTCCCACCATCAGAACAACAAGGACAACCATCGAAATTACCGAAAGCTGTCCGCTTATCAACTGGTCTTTCGCCAGAAAAAGAGCCGCGGGCAATCTTGAAAGAATACCTATGGTAATAATCAGCGATATGCCGTTGCCTATACCGCGCTCAGTTATCTGCTCTCCTATCCACATAAGAAAAGCCGTGCCCGCGGTCAACGTTATCATCGTCACCAGGCGAAAACCAATCCCCGCGTCCGTGACAATCCCGGGCATCTGCTGGTTGTTCAAAGCGATAAGCATACCGCTTATCATAAATCCCTGGAACAGTCCAAGCACAACCGTCCCGTATCTCGTGTACTGGGTAAGCTTTTTCCTGCCGAGTTCCCCTTCTTTCGCGAGTTTTTCAAGATAAGGCACCGCCGCAACAAGAAGCTGGAGAATAATCGAAGCGCTGATATACGGCATTATTCCCAAAGCGAAAACCGTGCACTGGGAAAGAGAACCGCCGCTGAACAGGTCCATAAGACCGAAAATCGTTCCCTGCTGTTTGGCAAACCAATCGGCAAGCAGTTTCCCGTTTATTCCCGGGACCGGGACATATGTCCCTATCCTGCATATTGCAAGAAGTCCGAGTGTAAACAGTATTCTTTTCCTCAATTCCGGTATTTTAAAAATATTTTTAAAAGCATCTAACATCGGTTATACCCCTGCTTATATAATCGCGTTTATTTTCTGATTGTCCTGATTATTTCGACTTTTCCTTTTGATTCTTCTATTTTTTTCGCGGCTGAACCGCTGAAAGCGTGCGCTTTCACATTAAGCGCTTTTTTTATTTCGCCGTCGCCTAAAATCTTAACTTTCGAATTACTTTTTCCTATAAGCCCTTTTTCCAGCAATTCGGCCGGAGAAACAGAAGCCCCTTCCTTAAAAACATCCAGCTGTCTGAGATTGACTACTTCAAAAACCGTTTTGAAATTCTTATTATTAAAACCCCTTTTAGGAATTCTTCTTGTAATAGGCATCTGTCCGCCTTCAAACCCGGGGCGCACATTACCGCTTGTCCTCGCTCTCTGACCTTTATGCCCCCGGCCCGCCGTTCCGCCTGTTCCGGAACCGCAGCCTCTTCCCCTCCGCGCCGTTTTTTTCCTGGCGCCGGGATTATTCTTAAGATTTTGGAGACCCATTATAAAACTCCTCTTTGTCTTTTTACTTCATTCCTGTCCCTCAGGGCAAAAAGCGCCTCAAGGGTCGCCTTCACGACGTTAACGGCATTATTCGAACCCATAGATTTACTCAAGATGTCCTTGATGCCGGCCGATTCGATAACGGCTCTCACGGCATTACCCGCGATAACTCCGGTTCCGGGCGCCGCCGGCTTTAAAAGCACTTTGCCGCCTTTGAATATGCCCATCACCTCATGAGGTATCGTATCTTTATACATAGAAACCGGTGTCATATCTTTCTTCGCTTTTTCAATGCCTTTTTTTATGGCTTCCGCCACTTCATTGGCTTTTCCCAGACCACAGGCGACACGGCCGTTTCCGTCGCCGACCACAACTAACGCGCTGAAACCAAAACGGCGTCCGCCCTTGACAACTTTCGCCGTCCTGTTTATATAAACGACTTTTTCGTGAAAAGCACTTTCGTTTTCACCTCTCATTTTTTTTTCAGCAACCGCTTTGTTTTTTTTAGCCATTTATTTCCTCCGATTAGAACTTCAGTCCGCCTTCGCGGGCTCCTTCCGTAAAAGCTTTGACCCGGCCGTGATATTTATATCCGGCCCTGTCAAAAACGACTCTTTCGATTTTTTTAACTTTTGCCGCGTCTGCTAACAGTTTCCCAAGTTTTTTAGCGGCTTCCATACCGCCGCCCTTGCCTCCAAAACTCTTGGACGCGGTGGTAACGCCGGCTATCGAAACCCCGGCCGCGTCATCTATAAGCTGGGCCGACATATTCTTGGAGCTTCTGAATACACAAAGCCGCGGGCAATCCGAAGAACCCATAACTTTTTTTCTTATTCTTTTATGCCTTTTTGCTT
>JAQUNG010000079.1:0-6854 GCA_028717725.1 bacterium
ATTTATGACCCTGTTAACATAACATCCGATAATATACCGGGATTTATAGTACGTTTTTCAATCATCCTATAAATCCCCTTGCGGACGTTATAAAAGAACCTTAAAACACCGGGTTATAAATCTAGTTGTAGGATGTTTTAATAAACGTCCTATATAACGAAGCTGATTTATGACCCTGTTAACATAACATCCGATAATATACCGGGATTTATAGTACGTTTTTCAATCATCCTATAAATCCCCTTGCGGACGTTATAAAAGAACCTTAAAACACCGGGTTATAAATCTAGTTATAGGATGTTTTCCCCCGGAAAACGCACGATAACGTATATGAATTATGGCGTTATGTTCCGACAGTTGCAGCTCCCCTGTCTTCGAATAAAAAAAGGCTTCAGAATCTTATCTGAAGCCCGCTCAATGCCCTTTATTTTAAATTCAGTTATTCAACCTACAAGGTCAGGATTATATACGCTCGTGCTGTTTCTTCCGTTAAGTTTCGAAAAATATAAAGCTTTGTCCGATTTCTTCCTTAAATCCTCTTCATCTTTTATCTCATGTTCGGGAAAAGATGATACGCCGACGCTTATGGTAACCCTTATATTGTTTTCCTCAAATTTGAAGATATAATCTTCAACGGCTTTCCTTACTCTCTCTGCAAATCTTTCCGCGTCCGCAGCGGGTGTTACGGGGGCTATTATAATATATTCATCGCCTGCGGGTCGGAATATCACGTCATTATAGCGCTTGCATTCGATCATGATATCCGCGATTTTCTGAAGGACATAGTCGCCGGCGGCATGCCCGTATCGGTCGTTAACTTTCTTAAACAGATCCACATCGATTCCGACACAGCTCAACGGCAGAAAATAACGCCTGGCTTTGTTCATTTCCTGCCGGAGATATGTGTTCAAATGCCTCAGGTTGAATAATCCGGTAAGTTCGTCTTTTACCGCCATTTCCGCCAGTTCCACATTTTTTTTCCTGAGTTCATCGTGCAGTTTTTTTATCCTCATTATATTTTTTACGCGCGCTATCAGTTCCTGAGGGGCCACGGGTTTAACCAGAAAATCGTCGCATCCTTCCTCAAGTCCCTTAAGCTTGGACTCCATGTCGCCTTTCGCGGTCATCAGGATTATCGGGACATAAGCGCTGAACTTCGTGGATTCTCTTATTTGCCTGTAAATCTCATATCCGTCGGCATCGGTATCGGATAGCATAATATCCATGCACACCACGTCGGGAAAGTTGTCGCTGAATTTGAATTCGTTTAATGCTTCTTCGCCGCTTCCGGCAATGGATACATCATAACCTTCAGATTCAAGAAGAAGCCTCAGAAGGTGGACAATTTCGAGGTCATCATCTATTATTAATATTCTTTTTCCCATTTTTCGGAGGAAATACCCCTATTTTAAATATCCCCACCTGTTGGATATGGGCCACCATATAAAAAAAGCCCTTCCGAGAATATTATCCCTGTGCACAAATCCCCAATATCTGCTGTCTTTGCTGTTACCACTGTTATCGCCCAGGACAAAATACATATTTTCAGGAACCTGCACAGCTCGCCCTTCCTGTCCGTATTCCCCGTCAAAACCCGAAAGTCCGGTATTTCTGTAATATATATTGCCGAGGTATGCGGGTTTCGGCGTAACTTCCCCGTTTATATATATGTCGCCGCCCCTGATTTCCACCGTCTCTCCGGGAAGACCCACTACCCTCTTTATGTAATCCTTGTGCTGGTCAAGGCCTATTATCCCTCTTGTCTGAAAAACGACTATATCCCATCTTGCGGGTTCCTTCACGGGAATTATCACCGGAGAATATTTCAGTTGCAGGGGGATGGGTTGTCTTTCCTTGTCATAAGCAATCCAGGGCAGACGCAATCCAAAAATAATCTTATTAACGAAAATCCTGTCCCCATTATCATAAGACCCGTGAAGCGTCGGTTCCATAGAACCTGTCGGGATCTTAAAAGGCTGCAGGAACAATCCGCGGACAATCAGAGCAAGTATGCCGGCCCATAAAAGAGACTCGATAAATTCCCTGAAAGCTCCTTTTTTGTATTTTTTTAGATTATCCTCAAGCAGCAGTATCTTCTGCAGCGCCTCATCTATATTCTGTTTTCTTTTTAAAGCTTCCCTGACTTCGGACATTGTTTTTCCGGCATTAAGATACCAGTCTCTGCCCCTGTCTTTTTTCGCCCTTTTCACCAGTTCCTTGACTGTCTTATATGTTTTTCTGGCATTGCGATACTTTTTTGCTTCCGTTATCTTCTTCACGTCGTCTCCTTTGTAATCAGTCATTTTTCAAAACCGCCGTAAATGCCCTTTGGGGAATGCTGACCTTCCCCACCAGTTTCATTTTTCTCTTTCCTTCTTTTTGTTTCTCCAGCAGTTTCCTTTTTCTTGTTATGTCGCCGCCGTAACATTTCGCGATTACATCTTTTCTCAGTGCTTTTATATTGCTTCTGGCAATTATCTTTCCGCCCACGGCGGCCTGCAGGGGAATTTGAAAAAGATGCTGGGGTATGAGGTCTTTCAGTTTTTCAACGATTTGCCTTCCTTTTATTTCGGCTTTGGAAGAATGGACAAGCGTGGAAAAAGCGTCGACCGGCTCCCCGTTAACAAGAATTTCAAGTTTAACTATGCTGGATGTCCTGTATCCATCGAACTCATAATCCATTGAGCCGAATCCCCTTGTCGCGGATTTAATTTTATCGTGGAAATCTATTATAATCTCGTTCATCGGCACATCAAATGTCATAAGTACCCTTCTCTGGTCTAACGTTTCCGTCTGCAATAATTCTCCCCTTCTATCCCTGCAAATCTGGATAATAGTCCCTATTGATTCGGCCGGACATATCACAAACATCTTCACAAAAGGTTCTTCGATATCTTCTATTTCGGTCACGGGATGCAGTTTTAAGGGATTGTCTATCGATACGCGTTCCCCGCTTTTCAAATTAATCCTGTAGACTACGCTTGGATGAGTCATTACGACATCCAGATTATACTCCCTCTCTATTCTTTCCTGAAATATTTCCATATGCAGCAGACCGAGGAATCCGCACCTGAAACCGAAACCGAGCGCAGCGGAATTCTCTGGCTCGGATTTCAGCGAAGCGTCATTCAGTGAAAACTTTTCAAGAACACTTTTCAAATTTGTATAATCCGCGCTGTTTGAAGGATAAACCCCGCTGTAAACCATAGGATGTATCTGCTTAAATCCTTCAACCGCTTTTAAAACAGGGTCTTTCTCGTTTGTAATAGTGTCTCCTATAATGATATCCGAAGCGTCTTTGATATTTGAAATGATATAGCCAACTTCGCCGCACAGCAACTCATTCACAGGTGTCGCCTTAGGTTTAAAAACACCGACTTCCACAACTTCGAAAACCTTGTTTCTCCCCATTAAAAAAATCCTCATGCCTTTACTCACTTTTCCGCCGAACATCCTTACATATAATATAACTCCCCGGAAAGAGTTATAGACCGAATCGAACACAAGCGCTTTCAGCTTGTCTTCAGCCGGAGCCGCGGGCGGGTCTATCTCCGAGATAATCCTTTCGAGTAATTCCACTATCCCCTGCCCTGTTTTCGCGCTTGTAAGAATTGCGTCTTCGGCCGGAATCTGGAGTATATCTTCAATCTGGTGTTTAACGCTTTCTGTGTCCGCATTAGGCAAATCTACCTTATTTATCACAGGAATTATCTTTAACCCGTAACTGGACGCGAGATGGATATTGGCGACTGTCTGGGCTTCCACTCCCTGGGACGCATCCACAAGTAAAAGAGCCCCTTCGCAGGAAGCCAGACTCCGGGAAACTTCATGAGCGAAATCAACATGGCCGGGGGTATCTATAATATTCAGCATATATGTTCTGCCGTCTTTGGATTTATAATCAATCCGGACAGGATGTGCTTTAATGGTTATACCCCTTTCCCGTTCCAGATCCATATCGTCAAGAACCTGCTCCCGGAACTCGCGCTTATCGATTGAGCCTGTCATTTCAAGCATCCTGTCGGCAAGAGTCGATTTACCGTGGTCTATATGGGCAATAATCGAAAAATTTCTTATGTGATCAAGTTTCATATTTTTGCAAAGCGGCTCTAAATTGACGGACCGTTGAAACAATATCAGGCGTTCCAAAAATCGAAGTCCCCGCAACAACAATATTAATTCCGGCCTTTACGGCGCTTGTAGCGGTTTCCAGGGTTATACCTCCGTCTATTTCAAGCTCGGTTTCCAGGTTGTTTTTATCTTTTATCTTTTTTGCCGCTTTTACCTTATCAAGCACTGATGTAATAAACTTCTGTCCGCCGAAACCCGGATTAACCGACATAAAAAGCACCAGATCCACTTTATCTATAATATTTTCTATCTTATCAAAAGAAGTGGGCGGATTGATGGACACTCCGCACTTTACGCCCAGAGACCTGATATTTTTAATGGTTTTCTCCGGATCTTTTTCGGCTTCGATATGGAATGTGATTAAATCGGATCCGGCCTGCGCAAAAACAGGCGCATATTTGAGAGGATCGGATATCATAAGATGCACGTCCAGGAAAAGCTTTGTCGTTTTTCTGATCGCTCTGACCATATCAGGCCCAAAAGTTATATTGGGAACGAAATGACCGTCCATTACGTCTATATGCAGCATATCGACACCCGCGGCCTCGGCTCTGCCGACTTCTTCGGACATCTTCCCAAAATCCGCTGCCAGTAAAGATGGGGCAATCTTAATCAAATTTATCCTCCTGTCTTATATTTTTTCCGCCAACTCTTCGATTTTTAACGGCCTGTCTAATAAACCTATCGCAGCTACGCCGATATTTGCGGATGTAAAGTAATCGGCGGCTATCCGGCGTATATCGGAAGCTGTGACCGATTGGACACTGGATATAACCTCTTCATACGGGATTATACGGTCCATAAGAACCAGACTTTCTCCCGTCCTGTACATCTGGGCTGTAGTCCTTTCCATGGCAAGCATAAACTGCCCTATATAATATTCTTTCGCTCTTTCAAGTTCTTTTGCCGAAACTTTTGCCGATTTGATCCTTTTTATTTCTTTAATTATGAGAGCCACGGCCCGGTCAACTCTTTTTATGTCAAAACCGCCCGAGATGATAAAACACCCGGAATCTTTATAATACTCTACGGAAGAAGATATGTTGTATGACAATCCGTGCTTTTCCCTTATTGCCTGGAAGAGCCTTGAACTCATATTTTCGCCGAGTATCACGCTTAAAATATTGAACGCATATTTATCCTTATGCCCTCTTTCAACCGTCCTGACACCCAAAGCCAGATGCAACTGTTCTGTTTTTTTATTCAAAAATATGTTTTCCCCGGCGCGGGATTTCCCGTCGTAACCCAAAAATCCGGGAGCTCTTTTCCGCGCAATATCCATAATCCATTTTTCGGCTTCTTTAACCACAGTGTCATGTTCTATATTGCCGGCGACCGATATCACTGTATTGGCAGTAGTATAATTGCCGTTCATATATTCCAAAATGTCGCTTCTCTTTATTGAAGAAACCGTCTCGACGGAACCTATCAAAGGCCTTCCTAAAGGATGGCCGGCCCATATGATAGATTTTATCAAATCATGGATATGCTGGTCGGGCATATCATGATACATATTTATTTCTTCCTTTATAACACCTCTTTCTCTCTCTATTTCTTTCGGCTCGAAAACAGAATTCAAATATATATCGAACAATATTTCGGAAGCTGTACAGAAATATTTATTGGATACTTTCGCCATATAAAACGTATATTCTTCCGAAGTGTAAGCGTTCAATACTCCGCCCACACCTTCGATGGATTCGGATATTTGCCTGCATGTCCTGTTCTTCGTGCCTTTAAAAAGAAGATGCTCCAGAAAGTGAGAAATGCCCGATTTACCTTGAGTTTCATATCTGCCGCCGGTGGCGACCCATATGCCCATGGAAACCGAATGCATATGTTTCATTTCGGTTGTTACTATCCTTGTTCCGTTCGAAAATTCCGTTACCCTGATTTTATTGTTCATTTTTTTTCCTGATTAAATCGCCCGCAACCGCGCGGCACCGGAGCCTGACTTTTATTTTCATTCCGGGATTGGCTTCATTCAAAGATTCGCCGCGGCAATCGAATAAAGATTTTATTTTTTCCTTTCTGTCATGTTCGATATCCGAACCGATAATCTCGACGGAATCGCCTCTTCTTATTTTGTTTCTTGCTTCCAGTGTAGCGGTTCCGCCCGCCACTTTTTTAACGATACCCAGAAAATCATATTTTTTTTCATATTCGGATGTGTCTGCAACCTGCATATCCCGACAGGAATTGTCCACATAGAAACCAGTAGTATATTTCCTATGGCTTATTTTTTCAAGTTCTTCGGTTACTTTTTTCGGCAATTTTTCCCGGCTTTCATAACAATCCAGGGCTTTCCTATAGGCGCGGACAACACAGGCAAGGTAATACAGGCTCTTCATCCTGCCTTCTATTTTAATCGAATCCACACCCGCCGCGGCTATTTCCGGAATATAATCTATCATATTCAGGTCTTTGGAGTTCAGGATATAAGAGCCCTTGTCCGAAGATTCTATCGGGAAATATTCACCGGGTCTTTTTTCTTCGACCAGATAATAATTCCATCTGCACGGATGAGCACACTTTCCTTCGTTCGCGCTTCTGCCTGTCATCACGGAACTCAACAGGCATCGGCCCGAATAAGAAACACACATCGATCCATGACAGAAAATCTCCAGTTCTACATCGGGCACATTATCTTTTATTGCCCTGATATCTTTTAAAGATATTTCCCTGCCGAGTATTATTCTGCCGACCCCGGCTTTCCGCCAAAA
>JAQUNG010000079.1:6864-8380 GCA_028717725.1 bacterium
TAATGTGTTTGCCTGAGTGCTCAGATGAATCTTTATATCTTTCCGCAAAAACCTGCGGGCGATTTCTATCATCCCCGCATCAGAAACAATGACGGCGTCCGGTTTCATAATATCAATTTTTTTTACGGCTCTTTCCGCCTTTTTTAAATCTCCGTTCCTGATATAAGAGTTTAGCGCAATATATATTTTTCTGCCGGAACTCTTAGTTTTTTTCAGAGCCGCTTTTATATCCCCGGATTTGAAATCATCGGTATGCGCGCGCAAATTCAAATCGGGATACCCTATATAAACGGCATCCGCTCCATACATAAAAGCGGTTTTGAGTTTTTCTGTATTGCCGGCGGGAGCCACTAACTGTATCTTGTGTTTTTTCCCCATCCGGGCAGAAGTTGTTCCGCGGGAAATCATATCCGCCTGCTATTCCCGAAATTATCAAGAAAACTTTGCAGCATAATCTGGGCCGCAAGGGAGTCTACTTTTTCTTTTCTCTTTTTTCTTGTCATATTCGCCGATATTAAAATTTTCTGCGCCGAAACAGTCGTCAACCTTTCATCCCAAAGTTTAACGCTTATATCCAGTTTTTCTTTGATTTTTGCGGCAATATTTTTGACCTTTTCGCTTCCGGAACTTTCCCTGCCCGACATATTCACGGGATTCCCGATAACGATACATGTAACATTCCTTTCAGCAACAAGTTGAGATAAATAGCTTATAAGCAAGTCTATGTTTATAAATTCCACGAATCCCAGGCCCTGTGCGGTAATATTCAAATCATCGCTGACGGCAAGCCCTATCCTTTTATGTCCGAAATCTATGCCCAAAAACTTCATAGATACTCGTTTTTACCTTTTTTATGTATCAGATTTACAATCTTTTTCACATCCGGAATATCGCCCGCCGGACATACCATCACGGCATCCGCAGTTTTTACGGCAACAACATCGCGCATATTAGCCATGCCCAAAGCGCCTTTGTCAGAAATTGCCATGCAATTCTCGCAGCCGGACAGAAAAACATCCCCAGACACATAATTGCCCGCCGGATCGCGCTTCATAAATTTTTGAAGGCTGATCCACGTCCCAAGGTCATCCCATCCGAAATTTCCCTCTGCCATCGCTATATTCTCCGATTTTTCCATAAGGGCATAATCTATCGAATCTTTCGCCATCGACGGGTATTCAGAGCGCATAATTTTTTTTATCGGAGTACCGGATTTAAGGAAAAGAGCCATGCTCTTCGCGTATTGAGGAGCATGCTCCATAAACTCTTTGATAAAAACATCGGCTCTCCATATAAACATACCGCTGTTCCACTTCAGTCCGCTTTTTAAATATTTTTTCGCGATCTCCAAAGATGGCTTTTCCCTGAATTTCCGAACGGTAAATATTTTTGTTTTATTTTTATTACAGATGATTTTCCCCGGCTTTATATAACCGTATTCTGTGCTTGGGTATGACGGAATTATTCCTATGGTAACCAGTTTTCTTTCCCTGAAGGCGAATGCGGCCGCCCCTTT
>JAQUNG010000080.1 GCA_028717725.1 bacterium
TTCGGCCTATAATATTTTCTATGGCTTCCAGTTTCATTTCGGCAGATACCGTAAAATTGTTTTTGCCGTCTGATGATGTCCCTTTTATTTCAGCGTTAGAAACTGCTTCCAGAAGCCTCAACGCAATATCCCCGTTATAGTAAACAATGTCGGATATTGTTTTTTCGTCGGACAATTTAACGGAGTATAATTTTTCGCAGAGGTTGAAAAGAGCCGTGCTTTTTGCTTCATTTTCGTCAATCCCTGTTCCTGACGATTTAAACACGAATTGTTCTCTCATATTCTTTACATTCTGTTTCCCGAGTATCTGTTCCGATAAAACTCCTGTGCCTGTTGCGGAAAGACTGGTATGTTTCCACGGAGACACGTTTACCTGTTTGAAAGCGTCCGCTACTACTGTTTTATCGGGAGAATCGTTGCTTGAAACCAACACTCTGTTTTCGATAACGGAAACCGTTGTATTGGAAGTGCGCATATCCGTTTTGACCGTGAAAGCTGTGCCCAGGGCGCCGGCCACAGCCGAGGGTGTTTCTATGCCGACCCTTATGTTGTCCGGAAGATTGTCGAGTTTTGCGCCGACGGTACCGTTGTATAAATTGATATTAAGGAGTCTTAATGTCTTTCCGTTTTTCAGTGTATCTGGATTGTCTGTCAGGGAAACCATAATCTCCGTGTTTTCCATTATCCTGAAGCGGTTATCATGTTCAAAAAGAAGGTCCGCGAACGACAAAGGTCCCGTTTTTATAAAATCGCTTTTTGTTATATTGGTTCCCGCCGCCAGCATTTTCCATGATTCGGATGATGATGAGCGTGATTTGACCGTTCCTGTGATGCCGGCTACATCTATGTCCGCGGCCGCCGGCAGGCAGAATATCATAAACATCATTATGTATGCGATTTTATTCATAAAAATATCTGAAAAATTCCGAAAACCCTCTTTTACATATATAATATCTTTAATGTATGTTTCTAACAAGCATTTAATTAAACCTGTATAATTGAAATTTTCTGTGTTATTCTTTTAAAATATGAAGATAAGAAAGTGTTTTATCCTATGTTTTTTTATTCCTCTTTTTTCCTGCGTTTTCGCTTATTTTTTCTGTATTCTTGGACCCATTAAGGATCTTGAAAAAAGGATTTATGACTATAAAATCGGAATTAACGCCGGCAAAAAAATATCGGATAATATAAGGCTTATAGTGGTGGATGACCAGTCTATACGCCTGGGCGACAGCAAATGGCCGTGGCCTTGGACCAATCATGCCCAGATTCTTCAGTTTCTATCCAGAACTAATCCCTCTGCGGTCGGTTTCGACATAAGGTTTGAATATTATGAAAAAAAGAAGTCCGGGCTTGATAATATAGTTTATTTCTCCAAACTTCTGAATAACAGAGTTGTCTGGCCGTATTATTTCAAAATTAAAAACGGCAGGGGCGTTTTTTTATACAGGGATTATATTGATGAGGGGACTGACCTGTTAACGGACATTTTTACCGTTAAAATGGATAAACACGCTCTCCGCGGTATGCTTGAAGCCGATGCCGCGCAACTCCCCGTAAGCGAAATAGCCGATTCGGGTTTTTTGGGGTTTGTAAATGCCCCGGAAGATTCGGACGGCGTTGTAAGAAAACTCCCCATGCTGATAAATTATTCGGGCAAAGTTTATCCTTCTTTTATGCTCGCCGTTCTTTTGAAGTATCTTGACAAAAATCCCCGGGATATTTCTGTCGACGGTAGAAACCTTTTTATAAAAGGCACTTCAGTAAGGATCCCGGTTGATAAAAATTATTGCATGACAGTCAATTTCAGAGGGTCTTTAAATGATTTCAAGGGTGATCCGGCCATCCAGATAATCAAAGCGGACAGACAATTGAGCGAAAATATGCTCCCGGTTGTTTCTCCCCGCGATTACTCGGGAAAAGTTGTTATATACGGTGCGGGGATAACAGGAGGGGATGATCTGGGGCTGATACCGGTTTCTTCAAGTAAAGTTCCTCTTCTTCTGGTTCACGCGAATGCGTTAAATACCGTCTTCGAGAAGGATTTTATCGCGGAACCCTCTTTTTTATACGGGTTTTTAACGGCGTTTGCATTCTCCTTTATGGTGGGATATGCCAATATCCCGAACCGCTTCTGGGTTTATATTCCTCTTACTGTGTTGAGCGCGTGTTTTTTTATCGCGGTTTCTTTCTGTCTTTTTGGTGTTTTTAATGTCTATATCAACACCGTGGTCCCATATACCGCGATGAACATCTGTTTCGGCGGGGCGGTCGTGTACAAATACATGGCTGAAGCAAGGGACAAAAGATACATAAAAAAAATTCTTGGCAGATATATATCCAGAAATATCATGGATATGCTTTTGAAAGATCCTTCGAAACTTAAGCTTCACGGCGAGAGGAAAAATATGACGGTTCTCTTTTCCGATATAAGGGGGTTTACCGCTTACTGCGAAAAAAGGAATCCCGATGAAGTCGTTCCTATCCTTAACGAATATCTTGACAGGATGACAAAAGTTATAATTTCCCATAACGGGACTTTGGATAAATATATAGGTGACGCTATTATGGCTTTTTGGAATGCGCCGGTAGAGCAGAACGACCATGCCAGACTCGCGGTTTTGACGGCTATGGATATGTTGAAGGAGTTAAAATCGCTGAGAGATGATTTTACCAATAAAGGAATGGAAGTCATTGATATGGGGATTGGAATAAACACAGGGCCTGTTATGGTGGGTAACATGGGTTCGAGTCAGATATACGATTACACTGTTATAGGGGATAATGTAAACCTGGCATCGAGAGTTGAGGGATTGACGCGAAAATATCCTTTCGGCATAATTATTACCGAAACAACTTATGATTGTATTAAAGATGAATTTGAAGTAAACTTTTTGGACGAAGTTGCGGTTAAAGGCAAGGATAAAAAAGTTAAGATTTTCTGCGTAAAAGGGATAAAAACTTGAGTGCCGAAGATAAATATCTGCCGTCATCTGAGAAGCTCCGTCACAAGATATCGAACCTGAAAAAACTTATCGCTGTCGGCGGCATAATTAATTCAACGCTTGACATCAGCGAACTTCTCGACCGCGCCATGAAAGTCGCGGAAAATATAATGAATGTGGAAGCGAGCGCGCTGATGCTGATCGACGAAAACACAGATGAACTGGTTTTTAAAATAGCGCATGGAGATGCCGGCGAGAAAGTCAAGGAAATAAGGCTTAAAAAGGGGCAGGGTATCGCCGGATGGGTTGCAAAAGAAGAAAAGCCCCTCGTAATAAATGATGTTGAAAATGATTCGAGACACTTTAAAGGGGCGGATGCGCGTTCCGGGTTTAAAACCAGGGCCATACTGTGTGTTCCTTTGATTGCCAGAAACAGGACAATAGGGGTTTTGCAGGTTTTAAATCCCATAAGCAGGAAGGAATTTATAGATGAGGATCAGGAATTGCTTGAATCGTTTTCAAGCATGGTTGCCATAGCGGTCGAAAATGCCAGAATGCATAAAAGTCTCCTTGAAAAACAGAGGGTTGAGCATGAACTTGAAATAGGTCATCAAATACAGCAGAATTTTCTTCCTTCGGAGTTCCCTTCCTCCGAAAACCTTATTCTAAACGCGAAGAATATTCCCGCTCTCGAACTCGGGGGGGACTTTTTTGATTTTCTGGATTTCAGCGAAGGGAAGGTCGGCTTGGTTATCGGAGATGTTTCGGGGAAAGGTGTTCCCGCGGCTCTTTTTATGGTAAGGGCAATGAGCGAGATAAGATTCCATGCTGCGCTTTCCAAAGGAGTGGGGGAATTGATGGGAGAAATAAATAATGCTCTCGTAGACCAGAGTATGATGGGGATGTTCATAACGCTGTTGATAGGAATATTGGATTGCAGGGAAGGGATAATTACTTTCGCGAATGCGGGACATCATCCTTTCCTCATTCGGGGAAAGGATGGCAGCGTCAGAGAAACGTTTTGTAAAACCGGATTGCCCGCGGGGATAATGCCGGGAGTCAAATATGAAGAGAGTGTCGCTGAACTGAAAAAGGGAGAAACAATAATCGGCTATACCGACGGCATAACCGAAGCGAGAAGTGCGAAGGGGGAAGAATTCGGAGAAGAGAGGCTAAAGAATCTCATTAAGCACAAAAAACTTGACGCTGGCGAAATAATTCAATATATACTTGATGATGTCGAAGGATTTTTTAGGGGTGTCCCCCAGCATGATGATTTGACTTTGATCGCGGCGACGGTTAAATGAAAATTAAGCCAATATACATGTGATATGACTTATGGAAGTTAATATAGGGCAGAATCAGGTTCTTCTGCAAATAAAGAGCGATGACAGATATCTTCGTCTTGTAAGGACGATGGTAGAGGAGATTTCCCTGCTCGCGGGTTTTGCGCCGCATGACATTTCGGATATTGTCCTTGCGGTGGATGAAGCCTGTGCCAATATTATCAAGCACGCCTATGGAGGAGATAAATCCAAAGATATCTTTATTAAACTGTCATTGCTGAGTAGCGGAATAGAAGTCATTTTAAAAGATTACGGCCGGAAGGTTTCCCCGGAAAAAATGAAGGGAAGAGAGCTGGATGAAATAAGGCCGGGCGGGCTTGGAATTTACTTTATGAAAAAAATCATGGATAGTGTACAATATATCACCCGGGATAGTGTTGAAGGAACCGAATTGATAATGGTTAAATATGTGAAAAAATGCGGTTGAAAAACTGGGAAACACTGATAATAGAAAGTTATTATAACATTGAGAGGTTGATATGGAATTTGAACGCAAGACCGAAAGTGATGTAGATGTTATCTTGCTTAAAGGGGATATGGATTCACATACATCTCCCAAAGCCAGGGATTTTTTCGCGGGTATCCTCAAAGAAGGAAAGAAAAAAATAGTTGTAGACCTTGACGGAGTCAAATATATAAGCAGCGCCGGCCTTGCCACACTGATAGAAGTTTTCCAGAAAATGCACAGATACGGCGGTTCCCTTAAATTGTGCGGTATGAACGAGACAACGAAGGGAATTTTTGAAATAGCGAAACTGGATTCCATATTCGCTATTTATGAAACTAAAGATAAAGCCGTTGCCGCGTTTTCTTCATAGGGAGAGAATCGATGAAAGAGTTTGCGGGAAAAATCGGGCGCTCCACGATAAGTCTTATCAAACATACGGGCAGTATGTGGAGAATTTTTATAGAGGCTTTGTACTGGATATTTATCGCTCCTTTCAGAGGGCACCCTTGTAAGATGAAATATGTCGTGGCCCAGATGAATCTTATAGGAATAGGTTCGGTCCCTATAGTCGCGCTCGTGAATTTCTTTTTCGGCATTACATTGGCGATGCTTACATCTTATCAGTTAAAACAGGTCGGCAGCCAGGAGTTGATGGCCGGACTTGTGGGAGTTTCGTTTACGAGAGAGCTGGGTCCCTTTCTTGCGGCCATTGTTGTGGCATCCCGGGTCGGTGCAGCGATCACCGCCGAAATAGGGACTATGGCGGTTTCCGAAGAGATAGACGCGTTGGAAACAATGGCGCTCAAACCTATCAGATTCCTTGTCGCGCCCCGTCTGATCGCTCTCTTGATAATGCTTCCGTGTTTAACGGTGGTTGCTAACGTCGTCGGCATGATGGGTGGATATATAATAGGCAGGTTTAACCTTCACATTGATTCTTCTTTCTATATCAAACTTACTTTCGATTATCTTGTTTTCAAAGATATATGGACGGGTCTCATAAAAAGCGTCGCTTTTGCCGTTATGATTGCGCTGATTGGCTGTTATCAGGGGTTGACTGTGAGAGGGGGAGCCGCAGGTGTGGGCATTTCGACCACTCAATCCGTGGTCCAGTCGATAATTTTTATAATAATAATTGATTGTCTGTTTAATGCGTGGTTTTATTTTATTTAGGTGAAAGTATGTCGATACTTGAAGTGAAAAATGTTCAGAAAGTATTTGACGGCCGCAAGGTTCTCGACGGGGTTAATCTCTCTGTGGGAAAAGGCGAGACGATGGTAATAATGGGCGGCAGCGGATGCGGGAAAAGCACACTGCTGAAGATTATGATAGGACAACTCAAACCGGACGCGGGAGAAGTTTTTATAGACGGAGAAGAAATAGTCCGCCTGCGCGACGCCGAAATGGATAAAGTCCGCCTTAAATTCGGTATGCTTTATCAGGGCGGCGCGCTGCTTAACTCCCTTACTCTGGCGCAAAATGTAGCGCTTCCCCTGACAGAACATACACGGCTCGATAGGAAAATTATCGATATAATGGTCAAAATGAAATTAGCGCAGGTCGGTTTGGCGGGTTTTGAAAAAAAGATGCCTTCGGAGTTAAGCGGCGGCATGAAAAAAAGGGCCGCTCTGGCAAGAGCGATAGCGCTGGACCCTTCTATTGTGTTTTATGATGAGCCGGGCGCCGGCCTTGATCCGATAGTGGCCGCCGTGATAGACCGTTTAATAATGGATTTAAGCAAAAAACTGGGAATGACATCCATTGTAGTGACACACGAGATGAAAAGCGCTTTCCGGATAGCCGACAAGATGGCTGTTCTGTTTAAAGGTCGTGTCATAGCTTACGGGACACCCGAAGAAATAAAAAAATCGGACAACCCTTATGTCCAGCAATTTATTGACGGCTCTCTTGAGGCCGCCTCCGTTTCCGCCAAAGATTCAACCGAAGAGTATATAAAAAGCCTGGTTGAAGGAAATTGATTTTTTATGACCCATTCAATCGTTACCGCCGATGAGAAAATCAGGCATTTCAAAAGAATAGTAATACTCGAAAAATTCATAATGCTTCCCGCAAAGCTGATAGTGGTGGTCGCGTCGGCTGTTTTCCTGTGGCAGGTAAGAGGCGAAACGGAATTCAAATTCGTTTTTTACCGGTATCAATTCTGGATGTATGTGCTCGGCAACCTGATTTTTATACTTACACTTATAAAACTCGGGCAGAGAAAAGTTAACTTTAAAATCGTAAAATTATCCGCGTTTTTTCTCTCTGTTATAGACAATCTGTTCCTGAGTTTCCTTATATATTTTTCGAACGGGCTTGAAAGCGAATTTTACTGGCTTTACTGCGGGCTTATGATAAGGAATGCGGTCAATTTTCCAAGAATCAAAAGCCAGTCGGCTTTGAATTTAAGTTTTATAATATTTTATATAATAGCGATTTATCTTCATGACCAGTCTTACTTTTTCCTGCACAATCAGGTTTTCTGGCTTAAGGTTACAGTGCTCGGGCTTGTCGGAATTTGCTGCTGGGGCATCTATAACCTTTTGTCGAAAAAAACAAGGACAAACGAGGAACTTCAGGAAATGACGTTAAGAGCCGAAAAAATATCTCTTGCGGGAAAAATTGCCGCCGGCATTGCCCACGAACTGAAAAATCCGTTCGGTATAATAATAAATTCGGTTTATATATTGGAAACGCTGATCGACAAATCCGCGTCCGAAGTCAAAAAACATCTCGGAACGATAAGAAAAGAAATCCTGAGGTCCGACCGTATAATAACCGATCTGCTTAATTATTCGCGCCTGGTCGAGGGAAAAGTGGAAAAAATAGATATTAACCAGGCTATTGATAAAGTCATCAATGATATGGGCCCGGAGTTTTTGAAAAGCATAAAGATAGAAAAAAAATACAAGGCAGACCTGCCT